>JAVVFP010000508.1:0-2725 GCA_032250495.1 Bacteroidota bacterium
GCCGATGCGGCGGCGGACGTACTCTGGTATCGCCTCGTGGAAGAGGATGTGTACGGGGGACGCAGCGGCTATCCGGCAATGGCGGTGCGGATCGATGCCCGCACCCTGCGTCCGCGGCTCGACATCCTTCCCCATCCGCTGCGTGCGGGGAGCAGGGAGGTGACGATGCAGATGTATAGTGAAGGTGACGCAGTGGCCACGCTGCGGCTGTTCGACGCGCTCGGCAGGCAGATCGCCGCCGCGGAGCGACTGACACTGCGGCGCGGTGAGAACCGGCGCTCCCTGCCCGTGCCCGCACTGCGTCCCGGACTGTACTTTCTTTCCATGCATGCGACGGACGGCATGCATTTCCGGAAGACCGTAATCGTGCACTGATCGCGGGATTGCCCTTGCCTCCTCTCCCGCGACGCAAAACGGGTCGCCTCCTTCGGGAAGCGGCCCGTTTTCAATTTCCTCGCGCGTGTTGCCTATTCGATGATCAGGCGCTGCACTTCCGAGTGCACGCCGCTGCGGAGCAGGATGAAGTACATTCCGGGGGGGAGTCCGTGACCGTCGAAGCGCAGGAACATGTTGCCCTCGGGCAGCATGCCGTCGTGCAGCGTGGCGACGCGGCGGCCGAGCGCGTCATGCACGGCGATGACGGCGGATGCGCCCGCGGCGGCGGTGACGGGGAGGACGGCGACGCCGTCCCTTCCCGGACGATAGGGCTGCGGGTAGCCCGCGCCCAGTCTGACGCTGCGGGGAGCGGGCGTGAGCGCGGCGACGTCCACGGTGCGGTAGGAGATTTTCTTGAGAATGATGCCGCGTGGGTCCATGTAGAAATTGCGCACGTCCCCTGTGGCCACGTCGTTGAAGGTGAATTCCTGGAAGGACACGGCCTTCGTGTCGAGGCGCTGGCGCACGGTGTCGCCGTCGTTGGTAACGATCATCACGTCCATCGGCATGGCGTAGAGCGGGAACTGCGTGCTGTCCTGCGTCTGCAGCAGGCGGAGGCGGAGCGGGACGCCGCCGTCGTCTTCGAGCACGCGCTGGATGACATACTCCGGCCAGCCGGCCGCGTACACCCAGGGCTGGAAAAACCAGTCCAGCTCCGAGCCGTGGTATTCCTCCATCACGTCCTGCAGGTCCTCGGTGGACGCGTTGTCGTAGGCGTGCCGTGCCGCGTAGGCGCGCAGTCCCTCGAAGAACGCGCTGTCGCCCATGACGTCGCGCAGCATGGCCATGACCACGCCGCCCTTGTGATATATCGTCGCCGGGTAATTCGACGACGGACGTGCGCGGGGGAAGTCGTGCAGCGGGAACACGCCCTCGCTGCGCGCATCGTTGATGCGGTAGCGCTGTGCGGTCTCGCGGAGATTCTCGAGATAGGCCTGTTCCCCTCCGAGATGTTCGGCGTATATCATTTCGCTGAAAACGGCGAAGCCCTCGTTGAGCCAGGCGTCGCCGAAGTCCCGGCAGGTCACCAGGTCGCCCCACCACATGTGGGCCAGTTCATGCGCGGCGGTGCTTCCCGCTTCCTGCAGGCCCGTGAACAGCTGCGCTGCGTAGCTGATCATGGTCTGATGTTCCATCGAACCGATGGGCGTGATACAGTAGCCCACCTTGTCGAAGGGATAGTCGCCGAAGCGCGCGGTGAAGGCGTCCATCATCGAAGGGACGGTGGAGAAGTAGGAGACGGCGCGCACGGAATCCGCACGCGGCACGTAGTACTGCATCGGAACGCCGTTCCAGCTGTCCTCGACCACGACGTAGTCACTGATCGCGTAGGTGAAGAGGTACGTCGCCGTGGGGTGGTTTTCCACCCAGCGGTAGGCCGTGTAGCCCGCGGGGGCGATGGGCCGGTCCGCGAGCAGACCGGTGCCGGCGACGACCAGTCCTTCCGGCACTTCGAAGGTCACGTCGAACGTCGCCTTGTCCGAGGGAATGTCGTTCGATGGCAGCCAGCGTCGCATCATCGATACTTCGGGTGCGGTGAAGCCCACGCCCATGAAATAGGTGACCTCGCCCCAGTGGCAGCCGCCCCAGGGCAGGACGCCGCCCTCGTTGCCGGGTTGTCCCTCGTAAAGCACGCGCACCGCGACCGTGTCCCCCGGGGGAAGGGAGGCGGGCAGCGTGACACGAAGCAGCGCGTCGTCGTAGCTGTACACGGCGGAGGTTCCGCCGACTTCGACGCCGAGGATATCCATGTCCACCAGGTCGAGCGTGATCTCATCGAGGCTGCCACGGGCGGCGTTGCGCATCGAGACATCCGCCTGTCCGTGCAGCATGCGCGCATCGATGTCGAAGCGCAGCACCGCACGGTAGCGCACGACGTCGATCAGCGCGGATTCGGCGAATGCCGCCTGTCCGAGCGTCGCGCACAGGACGACGAGTGCGAAACACATCTTCCGTATGCGTGTACCGGGTGCGATGGCATGAGAAAAAAGGAAAGAAGGAAAAATGGAAAGATGTGTGCGGGGGTGAGATGTTTTCATTTTTTCATCTTTCCTTTTTTCGCATTCTCGAAGAGATGGTCCGGGATACCCCTGTTGACGACGTAGTTGCTGTAGCGCAGGGAGATGCGCGCCCTGTCGGCGTCATTGCCATCGCCGGTTTTCGCGTCCGGTCGGCGCATGCGCATCGGGGTGTCCATGGATATTTCAATGGAGGCGGGTAGCCAGTACCTGTCCTGCACCTTCGAATAGGTGAACTCCGCCTGCGCGGAAGCGCCCTTGCCGGGATCGGC
>JAVVFP010000509.1:0-2722 GCA_032250495.1 Bacteroidota bacterium
CGTCGACGATCTCGAGTATCCGATCGAGCAGCTGGCGGAAATTCTTTCCCTCTTTCGCGACCAGCGATGGATTGGTGGTGACTCCGTCGAGAATTCCAAGACTGGCAGCCTCACGAATTTCATCAATGTTTGCACTGTCGATGAAAAATTTCATTACAGACCTCAAAAATTACTTTAAGTGAAGTTGCCAAACCAACAGGGGAAAATATAAAACGGATATCCAACATGCAATGATTTTTCAGCGATTGCCGTAAAGCATTGCAAGGCAGCGTATTACCCTTCGCGCGTGCGTTCGGCTTCGGCGTAGGATATCTCGGTTTCCTGCAGCCGCAGGCGCAGTCCCGTGACCTGCTGGAATGGCAGGAAGATGTTCCAGAGTTCGTCGAGAAAATGGAAGACAAGGTTTTCGGCGGTCGTGGTGAAGGGAACGATCACGTGCTTGAACGGCGTGCCGGCGAGGAAGTCCTTCATCAGCTTGTCGTTATCATCGCAGAGAAAGCAGTGATCAAAGCGGTCGATCAGCGGCGCAACCAGGCGTTTCATCTCCCCGTAGTCCATGAGCATGCCGTTTTCATCGCAGAAGCCCCGGATCTCAACCATCATGCGGTAGGAGTGCCCGTGAATGTTGGCGCAGCCGCTGGTGTGAAAAGGCAGGCGATGCCCCATCTCCCAGTGAAATTCCCTCGCGATCTTCAGCGTTCTCTTCATGCGTTCGTCGTCCTTGCTTTCGACTGTTTGCAGTGCAGTCTTTCAAGTTATCGAAAACAGGCGATGTAATTCAAGGACTATTTCCCGCCCCACCCCGCGGGAAGCGGTTTCGCGGAATTATTTCTGCACGCGCAGCATGATGATGCAGCCGGCGAGAAAGAAGAGGAGATTCGGCATCCAGGCGGCGAGGAGGGGATGAATATTGCCGTTATAGCCGAAGATCTGACTGAGTTTCTGGCTGACCATATATATAAAGAGAAGCAGAATGCTGATGCCGAACTGCACGGAGAGACCGCTGCGCCGCTTGACCGAGGCGAAGGGCACGCCGAAGAAGACGACGATCACCGAGGCGAAGGGGAAGGCGATTTTGCCGTGATAATCCACCAGCAGTCGCGCGATGTCGCTGCCCGCGCGGCGCTGCCGCGTGATATAGTCGCGGAAATCCTCGAGTCCCATCTCCTCCGGTTTCTGCTGCATGCGCAGGATGATCGCCGGTGTTATCACCAGGCGTCCGAGGGAAAGGCTGTCGTAATCCGTGACGCGTTCGCGCAGCTGCACGGGCAGCGTGCTGTCGCTGCGGAAGCGGCGCTGCACCACGTCGTACATCACCCACACCGCGCTGTCCTCCTTCCACTGCATGGAGGCGGCGTCGAGGCGTCCCCGCATGACGGTCGGATCCGCTGCGTCGAACTGCTGAATTTTGACGCGGCGGGCGGTGGCGTTCTCCTCGTCGAAGTATTCCATGGTCAGGATGCGATGGTCGGTTTCCTGGAAGAACATGTTGTAGCGTGTGCCCAGTTCGCGGTGTTTTTTCAGGTACTCACGTTCGAGATCGAGACGGGCGGCGTTGATCTGCGGTACCAGCCATCCGTCGAAGCCCAGCATCAGCAAGCTTACCAGCACCCCGATTCCCAGCAGGGGCAGCATGAAGCGATAGAGGCTGACGCCGGCGCACTTGATGATGGTCAGCTCGTTGTTGTTGCTCAGCTTGCCGACGACGAACAGCGCGGCAAGCAGCATGGCGACGGGCACCATGAGGGAGAAAATGCGCGGGAGGAAATACGCGTAGTAGAGGCCGATGATCTGCGGCGCCACGTCCTGGTCGATGAAATCGTCGAGATTTTCTATCATGTCGACGAGAATGAAAATGGTGCTGAACGCGAGTATGGCGAAGAGCACGGTTTTCAGGAATTGCCAGGACACGTAGCGGTCGAGTTTGCGCATCAGTCCTCGCGGGGATTTGTGGTGGAAGGATCGGCGGCGCCGCGCAGGCTTTTCGGAACGAAGCGTGTGAACACGGACCAGTCGATCACGCGGGATTCCCGGGCGACGCGGATGGTCAGCAGTATGCCCATGATACCGAGGATGATGTTGGCGACCCACATGCCCCAGAACGGGGAAAGCGCACCACGGTCGGCGAGTTTTTCACCACCGATCAGGCAGGCCCAGTAAAAAAGGAAGAAGCCGAGGCTCAGGCCTGCTCCCACACCGAAGCCGCCACGCCGCGCCATCATGCCCAGCGGCGCGCCGATGAGTACGAACACCAGGCAGGCGACGGGAATGGAATATTTTTTGTAGATCTCCACCAGGAAGCGGTCCATCTGCTTGGCGTCGAACTCCACCCCCGTGAACTCCGCCAGCGCCTGCGCCTGCAGCTGCCGCGCGTCGGTCAGCGCACGGAAGGCCGCACCGACGGAATCCACTTCCGCGATGCGCACGCTGTCCCTTGCGGCGTTGCTATCCGCGGCACGCATGCTGTCCCTTGCGGCGTTGCTGTCCGCGGCACGCATGCTGTCCCTTGCGGCGTTGCTGTCCGCGGCACGCACGCTGTCATCCGGCAGCGCGTCCGCGCGCCGTCCCGCCTGTCCTGCGCCCAGGCGTCTGCGCATGGCGTCCATGCGGGCGGGATCGCTTTCCAGGCCGTCGGTCGGGACCGGGGAGCGGACCTTGCCCGGTGCCTTCGCCGGGGCGGCCGCGTAGTATTTCGGCGTGCCGGCGAGATAGCGGCGCAGCT
>JAVVFP010000510.1:0-2721 GCA_032250495.1 Bacteroidota bacterium
ATCGAGCGCACCGATATCGCCGGCGCGCGCGCGCTGGGCATGCGTTCGATACTATTCCGCGGCGACGAGAGCGGACGCTATTTCCACGAGAACGGGGAGGACGGCACGGCGGCGGACGCGGTGGCGCATACCTGGGGGGACGTCCTTTCCATCATATCCACCTTCGATTCCTGAAGCGGCTGCAGCGACATGAAAGCTTTGCGCAGACTTATTCCCTATTTCCGGCCATACCGCCGCACCCTGCTGTGGGGAGTGTTCTTCATACTGCTGTCGACGGTTTTCGCGGTGATCGCACCGGTGATCATCCGCAACGCCATCGACAGCCTGGCAGAAAACCTGTCCGGCGGAAGCCTGTTCCGCTACGCGATGTTCATCGTCGGTGTGTCCCTCCTGAGCGGTATCTTTCTCTACCTGACGCGGCAGACCATCATCGTGGTTTCGCGTCGCATAGAGTACGACCTGCGCAACGATTTCCTCCGTCACCTCGAACGGCTTTCCCAGAAATTTTTCGCAACCATGACCACCGGCGATATCATGGCGCTCGCCACCAACGACATTTCCGCGGTGCGCATGTTCGTCGGTCCGGCCGTCATGTACTCGGCCAACACAGTGTTCAGTTTCTTCATCATCGTGGCGATGATGGTCAGCATTCACCCGCTGCTCACGCTGTACGCGCTGCTCCCGCTGCCCTTCCTCAGTTACGCCGTCCACCGTCTCGGGACGATCATTCACAAGCGGTATGAGGACATCCAACACCATTACGGCACCATGACCGGACGCATACAGGAAAGCATTTCGGGAATACGCGTGGTGAAGGCGTACCTGCGCGAGGATTACGAGGCGCGCCTTTTCCACGACATGAGCGAAGAGTACCGCCGGCGCAACATGCGCATGATACGCATACAGTCGCTTTTCATGCCCCTGATCGCCCTGCTGGTTGGACTCTCCGCCATCCTCATCATCTGGCTCGGGGGAAAGGCAGTCATCGCGGACACGCTGTCACTGGGTGAACTGACACAGTTCATCATCTATCTCGGCATGCTGATCTGGCCCATGGCGGCCATCGGCTGGGTGGTCAGCCTCATACAGCGCTCCTCCGCGTCGATGAAGCGCCTCGAGCGCGTGCTCGACGCCACACCGGCGGTGGCGGACGACGAGGACACCGATCACGGCATTACCGCGCTGAACGGTACGATCGACTTCGAAAGCGTCCGCTTCCGCTACGAGGAGCATCTCCCGGACGTGCTGCACGACATCAACCTGCATATCGCGGCGGGCAGTACGCTGGGCATCATCGGCATGACCGGTTCGGGGAAAAGCTCACTGGTCAACCTGCTGCCCCGCCTTTTCGACGTCACCGGCGGCACGCTGCGTGTCGACGGACAGGACATTCGCCGCATTCCCCTGGAAACGCTGCGCCGCAGCATCGCCTATGTCACGCAGGAGACTTTCCTGTTCTCCGACACGCTGTGGAACAACATCGCCTACGGGGTGGAGGACGCCTCGGAAGAGGACGTGCACTGGGCGGCGGGCGTGGCGCAGGTGGACAAGGATATCGTGGATTTCCCGAAGCGGTACGACACCATGCTCGGTGAGCGCGGCATCACGCTCAGCGGGGGACAGAAGCAGCGCGTGAGCCTCGCACGCGCCGTGCTGCGCCGTCCCTCCATTCTCATCCTCGACGACGCCCTGTCCGCTGTGGACACGCATACCGAGGAGGACATTCTGCAGCGCCTGCGCGAGGTCATGGAGACACGGACCAGCATACTGATCAGCCATCGCATCTCCACGGTCAAGCAGGCCGACCACATCATCGTGATCGATGCCGGCCGCATCGTCGAAGCCGGAACCCATGAGCAGCTCGTCGACGCCGGCGGCATGTACGCGGATCTCTACCAGAAGCAGCTGCTCGCCGAGGAGCTGGAGGAAATGGAATGAGCGATCACGATGCCCTGCGGTTTTTTACGCTGCGCGAGATGCGCGATGCGCTGCTCGGTGCAGGACGCGTCGTGCTCACCACGCATACGAATCCCGACGGCGACGCCCTGGGCAGCGAGCTGGCGCTGCTGCATTTTCTCCGCAGCCGCGGCATCGACTGCCGCATCATCAACTGCGACCCGGTGCCGGAAAACCTCGTCCTGCTCGACAGCGACGGCGTGTTCGAGACCTGGGATTCCGCACGGCATGCTTCCGTGCTCGCGGAGGCGGACTGCATCGTCGCGCTGGATTTCAACCAGCCGGGCCGCGTGCGCGTGATGGAGGACGTCCTGCGCGCGAGTGCCGCCCGGCGCCTGGTCATCGACCACCACATGCAGCCGCGTCCTTTCGCGGACGCCTACCTGACCGTCACCGAGGCCTCCTCCACGGCGGAGATCGTCCACGACATCATCGAGGACGCGAAGGGGGAAATTGCGCCGGAGATCGCGCTCGGACTGTACGTCGGCATCGTGACCGATACGGGGTCCTTCCGCTTCGACCGCACCACCCCGCGCGTGCATCGCATTACGGCGCGTCTGCTCGAGGCGGGCGTGGATCCGACCGCGGTGCACCGCCGCATCTATGACGAATATCCCGTCGGCCGCACCCAACTGCTCGGCCGCGTGCTCGCGGACATTGCGCAGTACTGCGGGGGACGGGCCACCATTTTCCATGTGACCCGGCGCATGCTCGCCGAGACAGGGACGACCACCGAGGACGTGGAGAACGTGGTCAACTACGGAC
>JAVVFP010000511.1:0-2719 GCA_032250495.1 Bacteroidota bacterium
CGATCAGGAAGTGCAGTGGGGGGAGTCCGCGGGTACCCAGCCACTGACAGAGGCAGCGCTGCAGCGCGGGATGGGTGGTGGCGGTCGCGTTGTCCCAGCGCTCGACACGCACGCCCTTGTTGCGCGCGCGATGCAGCTGCGCACGCAGCGATGCATGCGCCTGCAGCATGGCCGGCCAGTCCGCGGGATTCCATGCCGGTTGCGCCCCGAGTACGAGGGCGGCATGGGAGCGCCCGCAGGGCAGGGCTTCGATCAGGCGCTGCTCGGCGCCGAAATAGCAAACGCGCCCGGACGCCGCTTCTTCGAATTCGCGTACGACATCGGCCAGTCGCCCCGTCGCGCACACCGGGGCGCCCGCGGCGACGCGCACGCCGTAATGCGACACGAAGCCGACCACGGCGTCGCCGTGACTGCTGAACCAGTGCTCGATGCCGGGATTGAGTATCTGGTAGGCAGTGGCGCTCCATCCGTATTGCAGCACGAGATCCAGGGCGAGCTGCACATCCATTCCGGCTCCATGGGCATGCGGAGCGGTACGCGGCCTGACAGGTGCCATGCCCTCTGCTCCTACCCGGTGCGGCGCATGCCGGCGGCGATACCGTTGACCGATGCGCGCAGGACGTCGAGGATTTCGCGGCGCTCGGCCTCGTTGCGATTCGTATCGCGGTAGCGGCGCAGCAGCATCACCTGTATATGGCTTATCGGATCGATATAGGGATTGCGGAGCAGTATCGACCTCTGCAGCGAGGAATTGTCCTCGAGCAGGTCTCCTCCCGTGATGTGCACCACGGCGTTCCGTGCGCGGTCATACTCCTCGCGCATGGCCGTGAACAGCGCGTCCGTTGCCGCCCTGTCGCTGCTGAGCGAAAGGTATTCGGCGGCGATGCCCATGTCCGCTTTCAGCAGCGTCATTTCGATATTGCTGACGAGAGCGGAGAAGAAAGGCCAGTCGCGGTACCAGCGCGCCAGCTGCTTCCAACTGCAGCGTTTCGTGGCGATGGCCTGCTGCATGGCGGTACCGAAACCGTACCAACCCGAGAGGATGTTGCGGGACTGCGTCCAGGCGAACACCCAGGGAATGGCACGGAGGCTGGCGATGCTGTCGCTTTTCCTGCGCGAGGGCGGACGCGAGCCGATCTCGATATTCTCGATGACGTCGATGGGCGTGGATTCGCGGAAGAAGGGAATGAACTCCTCGCGCTCGAGCAGCGCGCGATAGGCCTGGAGGGCGTCTCGCGAGATATCCTCGAACAGCGCGAGGTTCTCGGGCGCGTCGTAGCGGCAGGGCAGGTAGCTGCATTCGGCGGTGCTGCGCAGTACGGCGGATGCCGCGAGTTCGAGGCTGCGCTGCGCGATCTGCGGCAGGGAATATTTCGCGGAGATCATTTCGCCCTGCTCGGTGATCTTTATGCTGCCGTCGACCGTACCCACCGGCTGCGCGCGGATCGCCTGGTGCAGTGGACCGCCGCCGCGCGAAACGCTGCCACCGCGGCCGTGAAAGATGGTCATGTGCACGTCATGTGCGTCGCAGACCTTTTTCAGCGCGATCTGCGCCTTGTACAGTTCAAAGGTTGAGGTGACAATACCGCCGTCCTTGTTGCTGTCAGAGTAACCGATCATGATTTTCTGCTCACCGCCGCGCAGCGCAAGTTGCTGGACGTAGGCGGGATTGGTGAAGAGCGCCTCCATGACGCCCGCGGCATTGCGGAGATCGTCGATGGTTTCGAACAGCGGCAGGATGTCGATGCGTGACTGCAGGAGTTCCCCGCGGCGCACGTCGATCAGTCCCACTTCGCGGGCCAGAAGCATGGCCTCGAGCACATCGCTCGGCGCGGTGCTCATGCTGATGATATAGTCTCCGCAGCTCTGCTCGCCGTATTTTTCCTTGCCCTCGAGAATCACGGCCATTTCTTCGAGCACGCGAAGGGTGTCACCCTCCAGTTCGTGACGCAAACCGACGACGGGTCTGCTGTTGAGCAGTTCTCGCGTCAGCATCAGGCTACGGTCCTCCTCGTTCATGCGCTCGTAGTCGTCGCATACCTCGGCGCGGTCGAGCAGGGCGCCCACGGCGGCACCGATCATATCCGAGTTCTGGCGGATGTCGAGTGCCGCGAGGTGAAAGCCGAAGGTCCGCACCTTGTAGAGCAGTGGTTCGAGAAGCTTGCGGGCCACGATTTCGCCGCGGTGCGCCCGCAGGCTGCGGTCCATGAGCAGGAAATCGGCTTCGAGTTCGGAAGCCGTGGCATAGCCCGGCTTCCTGCCCTCGAGGGTGTTGCGCAGCTTGTGCCAGATCATGAAGGTTTTCACGCGGTAGATTTCCGACTGGTCGCGCAGTTCCTCCTCGCCCACCTGCTCCCGCAGCGCCACCTTGTCCTGCTCGAACGAAGTACGCAGCGCATCGTCGGCCTCGACGAGGCGCAGGGAACTGCTGAGCGTATCGAAAAGGCGGTCGGTGTCCTGCATGTACAGCTGCAGGATTTCGCGCCGGTGCAGATCGAAGGTCATGCGTGTGACCTCGACGGTGACAAAGGGGTGACCGTCCCTGTCACCGCCGATCCACGAACCGAAGCGCAGCACCGTCGGTGCGGGCTCGGTGACGCCGTAGACATCTTCGATGGCGCTGTTGAGCGCGCGGTAGAATCGCGGCAGCGTTTCGTAGAGGATGTGGCGGAAAAAGAACAGTCCCCTTCGCACCTCGTCGCGCACGGTCATCTTCTGC
>JAVVFP010000512.1:0-2708 GCA_032250495.1 Bacteroidota bacterium
CGCGACTGGATGCCGGCGTGGCGCTGCTCGGCACTTTCGTTCCGCGGGAGAAAGTCGTCGACGTACTGGACCTTGCGGCCATCATTCTCGATGCGAATGAGGAAATGGAAGTTCACAGCGGCGATGACGACAGAACGGAAGCCTGACCGCAGCGCGCACACCGATGTGCGCTCTCTGCCTCCGTGGTGGCCCGCGGTGCTGCGCAGCGCCGGGGGCGTGGACGTCGAGGACGAAGCGCAGCTGCGTCTGCAGCTGCCCTTTCTCGCTGAACTGACCGCCTACCTGAACGACACCGGCGCAAGGCAGACGGGGACGCGCCGCTATATGAAAGACCGCCGACTGCGCGGGGCCTACCTCCTGTATTACACCACCGCTAACATGCTCAAACCCTGGCGCGCACTACGTGAACTGCGGTACGCGGGACAGCTGCCTTCCTCGGCGCCGCTGCACGTGCTCGACCTCGGTGCGGGTCCGGGCACGGGTGTCGCAGGACTCGCCGCGCTGCTCCCGGACGCAGGCGCCGCCGGCACGCCGCAGGCGCTTCATGTCACGGCAGTGGACAACGTGCAGGCCAACGGTGCCATGTACGCCGAGGTCGCCCGGGCCGTGGCGCGTGAAACGGGAAGGGATATCCACGTTGAAACCGTCACAGCGGACGCCGCAAAGCAGCCACGCATCGAGGGGGAATACGACCTCATCCTTGCCATGAACCTGCTGAATGAAATTCCCGCCTCCCGCCGCGCTACGCTGCTGCAGTGGTGCGGGGAACATCTCTCCGACAGCGGGCATCTGCTGCTTATCGAACCCGCGCTGCGGGAAACCGCGCGCGCACTGCTCACGCTGCGCGACGCGGCGGTGGAAGGTGGATGGACCGTGTTCTCGCCCTGTCTTCGGCAATCCGATTGTCCCGCACTGGAGAAAGACAGCGATTGGTGTCACGACGACCTTCCCTGGCAGCGGCCCGTATTCATGGAAATGCTCGACGAGGGCATGGGCAACATCAAGAAGTCCCTAAAATGCAGCTACATGCTGCTCAACCGTCACGGCGCCACGCTGCGGAATGCGCTGGACGCTCCACATTCGGACGGCACGCTGCAGCGGGTGGTCAGCGAACGTTTCGACGAGAAGGGACGCGTCTGGTGGCACATGTGCGGGGAAGGGGGCAGGGTGGTCTGTCAACGCAATCACAGGGACAGAACGGAGGGCAATGCGGACGCCGACCGTATCGCCCGGTACGATATCGTTTCGCTGCGGGGCGAGGAGCAACGTGCACATGACATTCGCATACCCCGGGAGGGCATCGTACGTATCGTCGATTCTACGAACACGTTCGAAAAACAGGAGTGATTGTAACGGCGCATGAACTGGTCCGGCAGGCAGTTCTGACATCCTTCCGCTGTGCCGAAATTCCATTCCACGCCGCAGGCACAAGTCGCGCGATTTTTCATTCGCATGCGCAATTTTTCTTAAGAGCAGATTGTTGAGATTTTTAACCAATTTCCGGCCGATGCTTCACGTTGTTTGGGAATGCATGCTGTACTCTGGAGGATTACACGCGATGATATATCTGCACAAACGTATTCACAACGTTATGAGGCACACAATGAAGAAACCCCTTTTTTTGCTCGCACCCCTCTTCGCGCTGCTCACGCTGGCAGCCTGCAATCAGCCCGCACAGGAAACGTCAGACGCCGCTGCCGATGCGGAGGAACTGACCTCAGCCGTGATGACGAAAGCGGACCAGGACTCACTGACCCCGCAGGCGGCGCTGGACGATCTGATGGCTGGAAATGTGCGATACATGAACAACGATCTCACGTCCCGCGATCTGCCCGCGCAGGTGCAGGGTATCGTGGACGGGCAGTTCCCGAAAGCCGTCATTCTCTCCTGCATCGATTCCCGCGTGCCGGTTGAAATGGTATTCGACCAGGGGGTCGGTGACGTGTTCGTCGCGCGCGTGGCGGGCAATGTCGAGGATGAAGACGTGCTCGGCAGCATCGAGTATGCCGTCGGCGTGGCGGGTTCGAAAGTGGTCATGGTTCTCGGACACGAAGCCTGCGGCGCCGTGAAGTCGGCCGTCGACCAGCTCGACGTCGGCAGCGAGAACGTGACGCATCTGCTCGGGCAGGTCGAGCCCGCGATCGCGAACACCGAGGGTGAGCGCGACGCTTCCGACAAAAAATACCTGTCGGATGTCATCCATACCAACGTGGAAATGACGCTGGACGACATTCGCAGCCGCAGCGCCATCGTGCGTCAGCTCGAAGAGGAAGGCAAGATCAAGCTCGTCGACGGATATTACAGCCTGCACGACGGTTCGGTCACGCTGATGGATTGACCTGATCCTTTTCCCGAGATTTGCAACCGCCCCGCTTCGCGATCCCTCGCAGGCGGGGCGGTTTCATATCACGGGGTGCATATCGTCGACATCTGTATTCCGGTTTGCCCCATGATGTAAAGCACTCGAAGCGGTTTAAACGCATTAGAAGAAAACAAAACAGCCGGAATACTTTCTTCGGGCTGTTGTTTTCAATCGAGATAATATTACCGAACCAGCATCATTTTCCGTTGTATTATCCCATCGTCCGTAATGAAACGGTAGAAGTACAATCCGCTCGGTAGATGTCCGCTTTGCAGCACCACTGAATGAATGCCGCGATTGTAATCCGCGTTTGTGAGCACTGCTACCTCACGTCCCATGGCGTCGT
>JAVVFP010000513.1:0-2701 GCA_032250495.1 Bacteroidota bacterium
GCCGGCAACATCGCCCTTGCGCACTCGTACTTCATCCTGACGAAGAACGATCAGCAGGTGATTCCGCAGGCCTTCGGCCTCGAGCAGAACTACCCGAATCCCTTCAACCCGAGTACCGCGATCGTGTACAACGTCTCCGAGGAGCGTCACGTGCGCCTGGCGGTGTACAACAGTCTCGGTGCCGAAGTCGCGGTCCTTGTCGATGATATCAAGGCCGCGGGACAGTACACGGTGGACTTCGATGCGTCGGATCTTACTTCCGGCACCTACATCTACCGCATGACGGCAGGCGACTTCGTGCAGACGAAGCGCATGACGCTGTCCAAGTAATACTCCGCAGGAGCTTCGGCTTCGCAGGAGATGACTCCCGAGCGGGTCCCGGAAACGGGACCCGCTTCTTTTGTGCCCGCGCATTCGCGCGCCGCGTTGCATATTTCTTCGCTCCATCGTATGATGCAGTATTCGACCCGGCTGCGCCCGATGCGCACCGCATCAGCCACATCCTCGATATGATCAATGTCCCTCATCACCGCTGCTCCGCCCTCACTGCGCCTCCGGGAACGCACACTGGATTTTTCCCGTGGGACGCATCTGATGGGCATACTCAATGTCACGCCGGATTCCTTCTCCGATGGCGGAACATTTGATCGTGCGGAATCCGCACTCGCGCATGCGTTGCGGATGGAAGAGGAGGGGGCGGTCATCATCGACGTCGGCGGAGAGTCCACGAGACCCGGAGCCCCGCCGGTGCCGGCGGAGGAGGAGATCGCGCGCGTCATCCCCGTCATCGAAATGCTGCGCGCACGCAGCGACGTGCCGATTTCCGTCGATACCCGCAAGGCGGATGTGGCCGCGGCGGCGGTTGCGGCCGGAGCGGACATGCTCAACGATGTGACCGCCCTGCGAGGGGACGACAGGATGCGTGCGATCGTTGCCGCGCACGATCTCCCCGTGGTGCTCATGCACATGCAGGGTGATCCCGCGACCATGCAGCAGCGGCCGCGTTACCGGGACGTCGTCGCGGAAGTCCTTGCGTTCTTTCGCGAACGCATCGCGTTCTGCCGCAGCCAGGGAGTGTCGCGCGTCATCGTCGATCCCGGCATCGGTTTCGGTAAAAACCTGCAGCACAACCTCGCGCTGCTCCGTGCGCTCCCCCGATTCCGCGACCTGGGCTGCCCGCTGCTCGTCGGCACATCGCGCAAATCCTTTATCGGGCAGATCACCGGACTGCCGGTGGGGGACCGCCTGGCGGGAAGCATTGCCAGCAACGTGCACGCGGCCCTGCGCGGTGCGCATATACTTCGTGTCCATGACGTTGCCGCCATGCGCGCGGCACTGGACGTGATTGACGCCATAGAACACGGAGAGGAGAACTTCCATGCTGTTTAAAATCGGCTTCCTGGAGATCAACTGGACGGACATTCTCGACGTGCTGGTGGTGACATTCATTTTCTACCGGCTGTACCTGATCATGCGCGGTACGATCGCCATTCAGATCTTTGTCGGACTCCTGATCATCGTCGCCGGCTCCTTCGTCGCCTCTTCCCTGGAACTCAAGGCGGTGTCATGGATACTGACGACGCTGACCGAAATCTGGGTTATCGCGTTCATCATCCTTTTCCAGCCCGAGCTGCGGCGCCTGCTCGTCATTCTCGGACGGGGACGGTTGATGGCGAACCTGGTGCGCAGCAGTATGGACGAGAGCATCGACGCCATCGTCGAGGCCTGTGACGAGATGGCGCAGCGGCAGATCGGCGCCCTGATCGTCATCCCGCGCAGCACGGGGATCCGCATGGTCATCGAAACAGGCATCCCGCTGGGAGCGACGGTTTCGAAGCAGCTGCTGCTTTCGATTTTCCACCCGAAGGCGCCCCTGCACGACGGTGCGGTGGTGATCAAGGACCGCATCATCGAAGCCGCCCGATGTACGCTGCCGCTGAGCAGCCAGTTGCAGGTCGACGGCTTCATCATGGGCATGCGGCACCGGTCCGCCATGGGCATTTCCGAGCAGACCGACGCGCTGACCGTCGTGGTGTCGGAAGAAACCGGCACGATTTCGCTCGCCGCCGACGGCGTGCTCACGCGCAATCTCTCCCCGGAACGCCTGCGGCAGCGGTTGCGCCAGGGTCTGAATGTGAGTGTGAAGAGTATTTTCGACTCCCCGTTCAAAACGGATTCTCAGAATGACATGAAGGAAGGATGAACAGTACCTACTCCAATCGCCAGTACGATCTCGCGCGCAGCCAGCTCGTGGACATCCTCCGGGGCAGGGGCATCGACGACAAAGGTGTGCTCGACGCGATCGCGGCCATCCCGCGGCATGTTTTCGTGCAGGACGTCTTCCGTCCCCGTGCCTATGAGGACAGTGCGCTGCCGATCTCCTGTCAGCAGACCATTTCCCAGCCGTATACCGTGGCGTTCATGACGCAGCTTCTGCGTGTGCAACCCGGTGACAAGGTGCTGGAAATCGGCACGGGCAGCGGCTACCAGGCCTGTGTGCTCGCGGAAATGGGCGCACGCGTGTTCACCATCGAACGGCATTTCGATCTGCTGGAGCAGGCCCGCTCGCGTTTCGACCAGCTCGGCTACAACGTCGCCTCCAAGGTCGGCGACGGCAGCATCGGCTGGTCGCAGTTCGCTCCGTACCGCGGCATCATCGTCACCGCAGGGGCTCCCGACATTCCGCCGTCATTGCTTCGGC
>JAVVFP010000514.1:0-2694 GCA_032250495.1 Bacteroidota bacterium
CTTTCTCAAGACCGGCGCCGGCGCCCCCCCGCGCTGCATGCTGCCCGCGGAGCCGGGACGCGGCGCGCTGCTCGTCGCAGAGAATGACGGCAGCTGGCGCGAACGTCGCGTGGATGTGCTTTTCCCCGTCCTGCATGGCAGTAACGGGGAGGACGGGACGATGCAGGGACTGTTCGAACTCGCGGAAATCCCCTACGTGGGAGCAGGCGTCGCCGCCTCGGCCGTGGCGATGGACAAGGTCCTGCAAAAACGACTGCATCACGAGGCGGGGATTCCCATCGTCCCCTTCGTCCACTACCGCTCGCATGAAATCGCCGCTGCCGTCGAGGAGGTCGCGCGCGATATCACCGAGCGTATCGGACTCCCGGTGTTCGTCAAGCCCCCGAATCTGGGTTCCAGTGTCGGCATCAGCCGCGCCACCGATCACGAGAGCCTCGTCGCAGCACTCAAGCTCGCCGCGCGTTTCGACCGCAAGGTGCTGGCCGAGCAGGCCGTCCCGGGTGCGCGTGAGATCGAAGTCGCCGTGCTCGGCAACGACGAGCCCGTGGCCAGCGTTCCGGGGGAGGTGGTACCGAGCAATGATTTCTACGACTACGACGCGAAGTACGTCGACGGCGCATCCGCGCTGCATATCCCCGCCCTGCTGCCCGAAGGCCTGAGCGACCGCGTGCGCGCGCTGGCAGTGAAGGCCTACCGGGCGCTGGACTGCGAGGGCATGGCGCGGGTGGACTTCCTCTACTCGCGCGACACCGGCGACCTGTTCATCAACGAGATCAACACCATCCCGGGCTTCACCTCCATCAGCATGTACCCGAAACTCTTCGCGGCCAGCGGTATTCCCTACGGGACGCTGCTCGAGCGACTGGTGGACCTGGCCCGCAGGCGGCAGGCGGAAAAACGCGCGCTGCACCGCTCATATACACCGCGGAAGGAGTGGCACAGGGAAGATGACTGATGTGAATACGCCGGGATACTGGGACGCCGCGTACCGCGAGGAGCGGGACGGCTGGGACATGGGGACACCGACCCCGGTGTTCGCCGACCTGCTCACGCGCATGGACATGGATTTCCGCTCCCTCGGCGCGGAGCATTATGCCCGCCTGGGCCGTCCGCCGCGCGCACTCATCCCCTGCAGCGGCCGGGGCTATGACGCGCTGCTCTTCGCAGGACGCGGCTGGGAGGTGACGGCAGTGGATTTCGCGGCCGAACCGCTCAGCTGGCTGCGGCGGGAAGCCGCGCATGCCGGACTGCCGGTCACCATACTGCAGGAGGACATGTTCGCCATGGCGCACAGCCATCCCGCGCAGTACGACCTCATCGTGGAATACACCTGCGTCTGCGCCATCGAACCCGCGCGCAGACAGGAATTCCTCTCCTTCGCGCATGCCGTGCTGCGTCCGGGCGGCGTGCTCATGGCGCTGCTCTTTCCTGTGGACGGCCGTCCGGGAGGTCCGCCGTTCAGCATCGACGTCGATGCCTTTTCCCGCGACGCCGCCAGGCATTTCACCCTGCTGCATGACGAAGTCCCGCAGACATCGGTCAAACCACGCCTGGGAAAAGAACGTCTGCTGCTCTGGCGGAAGGGGATGGACTGACCATGGCCATACGCAAGCTCCGCCACGAGGAGATCACACGCACCCCGCTCGAGGAAATCGGGGAGAAAGCGCGGCACCCGCTTGTGGTCGTGGTCGACAATGTCCGCAGTCTCTACAACGTCGGCTCGATATTCCGCAGCTGCGACGGCGCCCTGGTGGAAAAACTCTACCTCTGCGGCTTCACCCCCTTTCCGCCGCGCAAGGAAATTTCCAAGACGGCACTTTCGGCCACCGAGACTGTTCCATGGGAGCACGTCTACGACATTACCGAGGCGCTGGCACAGCTCAAGGACAACGGCTACCGCATCGCGGCGCTCGAACACACGAGCGGAAGCATATCCTGCTTCGACATGGGAGTGGACCTTTTTCCCCTCGCCGTGATTGTGGGAAATGAAATCACGGGGATCTCCGATTCCGCGCTTGCGCACTGTGATATGGCAGTGGAAATTCCTATGTTTGGCGTCAAGCAATCGCTCAACGTCGCCGTGGCGACCGGGGTGCTCTGCTTCGAATGTGTGCGCGTCCTGCATGCGAATTCCTGATTGTCCGCCCCCGGACAGTCACTTCGTTTTCCCTTGGATTTCCAACGGACGTCACATATCTTTTATGTAGAATTTATCCAGATAACCACCACCATTCTTACTCATACACAGGAGTTCATATGAAGAAAATTCTGAGTTTGGTAGCCGTTTTCGCGCTCTCGCTTTCTCTGCATGTTGCGAACGCACAGGAGAAGCCCAAGACCGCGTCGACTGACAAGGCGAAGTCCGAGTGCACGACCAGCAAGGACTGCAGCAGCAGCAAGGCCAAGGCCGCCTGCGGCAGCTCCTCCAAGAAGGTCATGAAGGCCAGCAACAAGTCCGGCGACGGCTGCTGCGACCATGGCACGAAGGCCAAGATGGCCAGCAAGCACGACTGCGGCGACGATTGCGGCGACGACTGCAAGATGGCCCACAGGATGAGCAAGAGCGACAGCAACAAGAACTGACGCGGCTCATTTCCAATAGATTGAACAACCCCTTCCGCTTCTGCGGAAGGGGTTGTCTGGAGTTTGGCCCTACGTAGCGTACAGAACCGCGCTCGCGAGGTGATTTTCGAA
>JAVVFP010000516.1:0-2691 GCA_032250495.1 Bacteroidota bacterium
CACGGCACGTTCCATAATGGCGTGGTGGACGGAGATCCCTTGCATGTGGTGCGAGCTCGTCAATCAGTACCATGACGCAACGAGAGCGGTATTGCGTCGCTCGGTACCGCAAATATACGCCTTCGGGACTGGGATTCCTCGGGCTGCGGGAAAAATTTCACGTGTTGCGACTCTGAAGAAATGTGAGGGACGAATTTCACGCCTGCCGCGTGTTGTTCTCGACGCGTGGATTCAGTAACATTGGCAAACAACTGTCACACGCGGAATCAATTCATGGTGGAACAGGTGAATACACGGGAGACCTCCTGCCTCGTCGTCGGCGCCGGCATCGCCGGACTGATGGCGGCACGGGAACTGCAGCGCCAGGGCGTGCCGGTCATCACGGTGGACAAAAGTCGTGGTGTCGGCGGACGCATGGCGACGCGGCGTTTCGCCGGCGGGGTGTTCGACCACGGCACGCAGTATTTCGCGCCCTCCAGCGCGTGGTTTCAGTCCCGCATCGCAGAATGGCTCGACGAGGACATCACGCGGGAATGGTTCCGTGTCCGTGCCTATGAAATCGACCCGCGTTTCATTTCTTCCGCCCGCTACCGCGGTCATCCCGCGATGACCGCGGTTCCGAAGCATCTCGCCACGGGCATGGACGTGCATACCGCGACGCGCGTGACCAGCCTTCGCGAGGAGGACGGCCACTGGGTCGCGAACACGGACACAGGGGTGCGCTACCGCGCCCGGAGCTGCATACTGACGCCCCCCGTGCCGCAGATCCGCGCGCTGCTCACCGACTCCGGCCTCACGCCCGACGCGCGCACGCAGGCAGTACTCGCGGGACGCGCCTACGAACCCTGCATCGCCGTGCTTGCCGTATGTGACGACGCTCCCGATCTTCCGGACAACGGGGTGCTCGAGTTCGAGCGCGGGAATCTCCGCCGCATCATCGACAACAGCAGGAAGGGGATTTCCCCCGACGTGCACGCCATCACCATACACGCTTCCGGTGCATTCAGCACGGTGCATTTCGACGATGACGACGCGGAGACAGGCCGCCGCATTCTCGAAGAGACGCAGCTCATCCTGCGCGTCGCCGTCCGTGAACACCAGGTACACCGCTGGCGCTACAGCCAGGTGCTGGAACCGCATCCGGAACCCGCGCTTCCCCTGTTCACGCAGCCCCCGCTGGCTGTGGCCGGTGACGCCTTCGGACTCAACGGCGTCGAGGGGGCAGCCCGCTCGGGTATGGAAGCGGCCCGTCTCATCATGCGACAACTTTCCTGATCACCCATGCCCGACTCTGCCGTCATGCCAGACACCGCGTTCAAGATCGATGCCGTCTTTTTCATCATGCAGCTGCTCTGCACTTTCGCGATGACGGGAATTATCTGGTTCGTCCAGATCGTACACTATCCGCTGATGCGCCGCGTCGGCAAGGGCCGCTTCACGCGCTACCTGCAGACGCATATGCTGCTGACGACCTTCGTTGTCGC
Organism: Bacteroidota bacterium; assembly: GCA_032250495.1. Classification (GTDB taxonomy): domain Bacteria; phylum Bacteroidota; class Ignavibacteria; order SZUA-365; family SZUA-365; genus BM516. The sequence goes on from JAVVFP010000516.1 coordinate 1,485, forward strand.
TCCCGTCATGCTCATCGAAGCCGCCGCCGTGGTCTACGGCCTGCTGGTCCCGAATCCCTGGCTGCACGGGGACGCCGCGCAGCTCGGTGCCGTGCTCCTGCTCGTCGTCTGGCTGGTGACCTTCATCGTGCACGTGCCGCAGCACCGACGCCTGGCAGAGGAATTCGAGGCGCGCGCCTACCGGCGCATTCTCTTCGGCAACTGGATTCGCGCGTACGCGTGGAGCTTCCGTTCCATCATTCTCGTTTTCAGTCTGCTCCGCGTCTTCGTCGCGGAGCCGTAATCACAGGATATTCCTTCTTTATTTCCGGACGATACTACCATGAGCAATTCCCCCGTTTCCGACTTCATTCGCCATCACTACCGTCATTTCAACGCCGCTGCGCTGGTCGACGCCGCGCAGGGCTATCAGAAGCTGCTCGACGACGGCGGCGGCATGTTCGTGACCCTCGCCGGTGCGATGAGCACCGCGGAACTCGGGCTGTCGCTGGCCGAAATGATTCGGCAGGACAAGGTGCACGCCATTACCTGCACGGGCGCGAACCTCGAAGAGGATATTTTCAACCTCGTTGCGCATGACTATTACGAGCGCGTGCCCCATTACCGTGACCTCACCCCGGCGATGGAGAAGGATCTCCTCGCCCGTCACATGAACCGTGTCACCGACACCTGCATTCCCGAGGAGGAAGCGATGCGGCGCATCGAGTTCGCCGTACTGGACCTCTGGCAGGAGCAGGACGCGAAAGGCGCGCCGCTGTTCCCGCACGAGTTCATATACCGGCTGATCCGCGAGGGACGGCTGACCGAACACTATCAGATCGATCCGAAGGACAGCTGGCTGATCGCGGCGGCGGAAAAAGACCTTCCCATCATCGTTCCCGGCTGGGAGGACAGTACGCTCGGCAATATCTACGCAGGACATTGTATCTCCGGTGACGTCAAAAACGTGCATACCGTGCGCAGCGGCATCGAATACATGACCTTCCTCGCCGAATGGTACACGGCGTTCACCGCTGAAAGACCCCTCGGGTTCTTCCAGATCGGCGGCGGCATCGCCGGGGATTTCCCGATCTGCGTCGTTCCCATGTTGCACCAGGACCTACGCCGCACCGGTGTCCCGCTCTGGGCGTATTTCTGCCAGATCAGCGATTCCACCACAAGTTACGGCTCCTACTCCGGCGCCGTGCCGAATGAAAAGATCACCTGG
>JAVVFP010000515.1:0-2691 GCA_032250495.1 Bacteroidota bacterium
GCCAAGAGCGTGGCCGAGGACTTCATCAGGGCCCGCATCAACGACCGAATAGGCCTCGTGATTTTCGCAGGGGAAAGCTTCACGCAGTGTCCCCTGACGACGGACTACACGGTGCTCACCGATTTGCTCGGAAAGGTGGAGACCGGCTACCTGCAGGACGGAACCGCCATCGGCGAAGGTATCGCCAATGCGGTCAACCGCATGAAAAGCAGCAAATCCAAAAGCAAGGTCATGATACTGCTCACCGACGGTGTCAACAACATGGGATCGATCGACCCGGCGACAGCAGCGGAAATCGCCGTGACCTTCGGTATACGCATTTACACCATCGGTGTCGGCACGCGCGGCATGGCGCCGTACCCGGTGAAGACACCGTTCGGCATTCAGTATCAGCCCATGCCCGTGGAGATCGACGAGGAAATGCTGACGCAGGTGGCGTCCATCACGGACGGCCGCTATTTCCGTGCCACGAGCAACAGAAAACTCAAGGAGATTTACGAGGAAATCGACGCATTGGAACGCACGAAAATCGAGGTGACGGAATTTCACCGATACACCGAGCTGTTCTACGACTACGTGCTGCTCGCGCTTGCCCTGATTCTGGGCGAGCTGCTGCTTTCCTCTTTCGTTTTCCGGAAAATACCATGACGCCCCCGGAGACAGCATCGATATGATACAATTCGCCCATCCAGAATATCTGACCTTCCTGCTCGCGTTGCCGCTTCTGGTCGTCCTGCTCTGGCTCGCCTGGCTGCTGCGACGTCGACGACTGCGCGCCTACGGTGAGCAGAGCACGCTGCAGCGCATGATCCCCGGTCGCAGCCGCGTCAAGTACTGGCTGCGCTCCGGTGTGCTCGTTGTCGCCGTGGCAGCGCTCATCGTCGCTTACGCGAATCCCAAGGTCGGGACCAGGTTCGAAGAAGTGACGCGCAGCGGCATCGATCTGATCGTGGCCGTCGACGTATCCAGCAGCATGCGTGCAGAGGACATTCAGCCGAACCGCATCAGCGCAGCGAAAAAGGAACTGCAGAATCTCGTCAACAACCTGAAGGGAGACCGCATCGGTATCATCGTCTTCGCCGGCGACGGCTACACGCAATTGCCGCTGACCTCGGACTACAACGCCGCACTCATGCTTACCGACGTGATCACGACGGGCAGTGCACCCACACCCGGTACGGCTATCGGTGCGGCCATCGATCTTGCCCGCGAATCCTTCAAAAAAGAGGAAGGGAAGTACAAGGCCATGGTCGTCATCACCGACGGCGAAAACCATGAGGACGATCCGGTCAGCGCGGCCAGGGACGCTGCCTCCGAGGGTATCGTCATCCACACCATCGGCATGGGCTCTCTCGAGGGAGCCCCGGTCCCGGATGGTCCGCTGGACAATCCGCAGGGCTTCAAGAAAACGGCCGACGGGGAACTCGTGCTTTCACGACTGGATGCGGAAACATTACGGGAAATCGCACAGGCGACCGGTGGCAGCTTCACGCAGGCACTGAGTGGGCGGGACAATCTCGCCACGGTGTTCGAGCAGATCGAACGCATGGAAAAGAAGGAGTTCGGCACCAAGCAGTTCACTGATTACGAGGATCGCTTCCAGTACCTTCTCGCGCTGGGACTGCTGCTGCTCATCGCGGAGTTGATGATATCCGAAACGCGGAACCGTTTTCTTTCCCGTTTCTCCATTTTTGCACCGAATGACGATACGGAGGGGTGATATGAAACAGATGCTGATGCTCGCCTTTCTTCTCTGCGCCGCATCCGCGCAGGTGAGCGCACAATCGTACCGCTCGACGGTCAACGAGGGCAACGAGTACTATCGGCAGCAGGAGTACGACAGGGCGCGGGAGAAGTACGAACAGGCTGCCGCCGATGAACCGGACCGCATCGAGAGCTATTTCAACGCCGGCAACGCGGCGTATCGTGCGGCGACGGAGAATACCAGTGCAGAGGATGTGCAGGCCGCCCTCCAGGCGTATGAGAAGGCCGGGACGCGGATCGAGAACAGCGCACAGCTGGCGCGCACGTTCTACAACGCAGGGAATACTTTTCTGCAGGCCGCGGAGAAAGGCCTGGAGAATCCGCTTCTCCAGCAGGCGGCAGGCGAACAGGGGGGCGATATGCGAAAGCAGGGTTACCTGCGCGCCATCGACATGTACAAGCGGACGCTGAAGATCGATCCCGATGATGCCGATGCGCGCTACAACCTGACGTACGCCAAGAAGAAGCTTCAGGATCTGCAGAAACAGCAGCAGGACCAGAAGCAGGACAAGGAAGAGAAAAAGGATCAGAAGCAGGATAAACAGCAGGACCAGCAGCAGCAGGACAAGAGCAGGGACGAACAGGAGCAGAAGAAGGACCAGCAGAACCAGGATCAGCAGCAGCAGCAGAATCAGAAGGACCGGGATCAGGAGGATGACGCAAGGAATAAGCAGCAGCAGCAATCCAAGCCGGAGCAGCAGCAGAAAATGTCAAAACAGCAGGCCGAACAGATACTCCGCGCGCTCGAGCGCGAGGAAAAGGCGCTGCAGAAAAAGAAGCGCATGAAAGTCAACACGCGCACTGAAGTGGAAAAGGACTGGTAGCAGACGATGCGACAGCTGGCCTTCATCATAACGATACTTGCAGCCGCGACTGCGGCGCTTCAGGCGCAGGACGTACAATTCACCTGCAGCGTCGACAGGACCG
>JAVVFP010000517.1:0-2682 GCA_032250495.1 Bacteroidota bacterium
ATCCGTGATGGCCATCCCGCTGTAAGTATGCCGGGTGATGGCGCCGAGGAGGATTTGCACGAAGGTGAAAAGTACCGTAGCGAGCAGCAGCTTCTGCAGTCCGGAGGACGCCTGCACTTCCTCGGGTGCATCGGACTTCATCCAGCGCGGCGAGGTGGCGGCGGCGATCAGCAGGGTCATGAGCATGAAGGCCTGCGCGAGCATGGCGTGGCTGACCGATACCGCCGTCGGCAAGCGCATCAGCACGGTGAGTCCGCCGAGTACGCCCTGGACGATGACAGCGAGCAGAGCGCCGGCCGAAAGCCAGCGAAGCCAGCTGCGGCGGTCGCCCAGCCATATCATCGCCGTGACGATAATCATCAGCAGTCCGATGCCCGTCGCGATCAGCCTGTGCCCGTGTTCGTAGACGATGCCGCCGGTCCATTTCTCCACCGGATAGGTGAACATGTTTTCGCCGTACGTCGTGGGCCAGTCCGGCACCGAGAGTCCGGCACCCGCGCTGTGCACGAGTCCGCCCTTGGCGATGAGGAGAATGGTGCCCACGGCGAGAACCGACGCGATGCGGTGCAGCCAGCGACGGGCGGATGGTGAAAGCGTACGTGTTCCTTTCTTCATTTTCTATTCCTGCTGTGCGGTTGCTTCGTTTGTCTGCTTCAGCCGCGCCTCGTGATGGCGGCGCTGCTCCTCGAGTTCTTCCGGCGACGTGGTCTGCGGAAGATAGTCCTGCACCGACAGGGGACTGCTGTATTCATAGGGGCCGTGATACACGTGCAGCGGACGGTCGAAATTGCCGTGCGGAGGAGGCGAGGGCGCCTGCCATTCCAGCGTGTTCGCGCGCCAGGGATTGCGCTTCGCCTTGCGTCCCCTGAACCAGCTGTAACCAAAATTGATGACGAGCAGGAACTGGGCGAAGCCGAGTATCATCGCATTGATGGTGATGAACTCGTTCATCGGCTGAAAGGGTTTGAGGAAATCGTACACCGTCGGATCGTAAATCCGCCGCATCATGCCGCCCATCCCGAGTATATGCATCGGGAAGAAGGTTCCGTTGAAGGTGACGAAGGTAATCCAGAAATGCCATTTCCCGAGACGCTCGCTGAACATGCGCCCGGACATTTTCGGGAACCAGTAGTACAGGCCGGCGAACACCGCGAAAAGACTGCCACCGAAAAGCACGTAGTGAATGTGCCCGACGATGAAGTATGTGTCATGGATGAAAACGTCCACCGGCGTGGAAGCCATGAAAATGCCGCTCAGGCCGCCGATAACAAACATGGAAACGAAGGCCACGGCGTTGAGCATGGGCGTGGTGAATTCCATTTTCCCGCGCCACATCGTGCCGAGCCAATTGAAGGTCTTGATCGCGGAGGGCACGGCGATCACCATGGTGCTGACCATGAAAGTGGTGCCGAGCAACGGGTTCATGCCGGACTGGAACATGTGGTGGCCCCAGACGAGGATGCCCAGGAAAGCGATGGCGATGGTGGCGAAAACCATGGCCTTATAGCCATAGAGCGGCTTGCGGGAGAAGGTCGACAGCACGTCGGAGACGACACCCATGCCCGGCAGAATCATGATGTAGACGGCCGGGTGGGAATAGAACCAGAACAGGTGCTGCCAGAGCAGCGGCTGTCCCCCACCTGCGGTGCGGGACATGTCACGCGTGGCGACGATCAGGTTTTCCGGCTGGAAAAAACTCGTGTGCAGGAAGTTATCCATGAACAGCATGGAGAGCGCGGCCGCGAGCACCGGCGTACCGATGACGATGATGATGGCGGTGATGAACACGGCCCAGACCGTCATCGGCATATCGAACATTTTCATGCCGGGCGCGCGCATGTTGAGCACGGTGGTGATATAGTTGACGCCGCCGAGGATTGAGGAAAAGCCGATCAGGAACAGCGCCACGATCCAGAGAGTCTGCCCGTAGGACGCGATGGCGCTCAGCGGCGGATAGGCGGTCCAGCCCGAGGCGGCCATCCCTCCTTCCATGAAGAATCCCCCCATCATGAGCGCCCCCGCTAACGGGAAGAGCCAGAAGGACACCATGTTCAGGAAGGGAAACGCCATGTCGTCGGCGCCTATCATGAGCGGAATGGCGAAGTTGCCGAAGGTACCGACCAGGAGCGGAATGATGACGGCGAAAATCATGATTGACCCGTGCATGGTCAGCAGCTGCGCATACCATTCCGCGGTGACCGCGCCTGCTTCATTGACCCAGGTCGATGGCAGAAGTTTGCCGATCACGGGTATGGGCTCCCCGGGATATGCGAGCTGCCACCGGATGAACAGCGCGAAGGCGCCGCCGATAAAGAGAAAGATGATCGCCGTGACCATGAACTGCTTGGCGATCATCTTGTGGTCGGTGGAGAAAATGTAATGACGGATGAAGGATTCGCTGTGGCCGTGCGACTCCGCGTGCCCGTGCTGTTCTGTATTGATTGCTGCTTCCATATCTCTTTGTACCGTTACTCGTTTGTCTGTGCCGGGGCTGCGGCGAGCGAAGCCTGCACGTTACTGTACTGTTCGTCGATCCACGCATCGAAATCCTTCTGCGCCTGCACGTCCAGCACCGCGCGCATCAGGTAGTGCCCGCTGCCGCAAAGTTCGGCGCAGGCGATCTCGTATTCCCCGGTCTTTCTGCTGTTGAACCAGACATCCACCCATTGTCCCGGCACCGCG
>JAVVFP010000518.1:0-2669 GCA_032250495.1 Bacteroidota bacterium
CGCTCTGCGTGGGGACGTGCTCCCCCCGCCGCTCTGCGGCGATTGAAATGCACGCAGATTGATTGGCAGCGACCTTCCCAACAATCTCCGCTGCTGGTCCAGCTCACATCCCGAGAATCTCTATATCAAGCTCTCCCGGAAATCCACGATAGATCCTCGCAGAGGAGTATCGCCAATGCGTGGCGTCGTCGACATAGCCCCTCCGTACAGGGTTGTTATGGATGTAGACGATTTTCTGAGTGAGCATATTGTGATCACGGATCGACTCCGGATGGACTCCGCTCGCCCAGAAAGCATGCGTCCGATCCGCCCGACGTGCCATTCCTTTTCTCCCGCAGAGTTCAAGGATCGTACTGCGACTCGAAACTTTGAGCAGGTCGATGATGCGTCTTGCGGTATAGGACCGGAAACGGGCGATCTGTTTTTCCAGTGTGTCACTGCTGGCAATCAAATGCAGGTGATTCTCCATGATGACGTATGCATGTACTCTGAGATCGCGGGTGCGGATGAGGAAAGAGAGACTCTCAATGACAATGTCCCGATACTGCGCGTAGGCGAAAACGGGCTGCCACTCAGAAACGGTGCATGTGAGAAAATGGGGCTGTGCGTTGTTGATGATGTGGTACCGGGAGGTGGTCATTTGCTTGCTCGTAGATTGCTCAGAGACGTGACGCGGAGCGTCCGGGATGTGCGTCCCCACGCGGAGCGTGGGGACGATGGTAAAGTTGCGTGGGGACGATGATGAAATAATCCTTCGTTCTCTTCGATCCCTTCGTTGTTCCCATTCTCATGCGACCTGGAAGAGGTACAGCATGCCGAGCAGGAGGATGGCGACGAACATCAGCAGCTGTCTCATGTCGGACCTCACCAGTTCCAGGGGAGCAGCGAGTTGAGGAAGCCGACCACCTCGTCGAAGTAGACGATGATGGCCACGGCCGCCGACACCGCTCCGGCGGAGATGAGGCCGACCCTGATCTGCGTGAGCAGTCCCGCCCCGGCGGCAGCCTCCGCGGCGGAGGTCCCGGCGATGACATCGGCGGCCACGATGATCTTGGCTTTCGAATTAGTCTGTATAAGTACGTCCACCGCGGTTTTGGACAGCGCGCCGTCCGCCGTGGGCAGCTTTGTCACCTCCAGAAACATGCGCTTCCAGTATGCGTAGCTGTGCCGCGCGATGGCGATGGCCAGGCGCGGCAGCACCTCGGTGCTGTCGCCCGCGGGCCAGCGCTCGGCGAGGATGTCCCGCTCCAGCTTATCGAGTCGCCGCTGCGTGTCAGTGAACGTGTCCTCCGCGCAGAGCAGCGCCCCGAGCCGGCGCAGGTAGCGCCGCTCGCGCGCAGTGATGCCGGCGCTCGCATAGGTGGCGAGGCGGCGACGGGCGGTGGAGTCGATGCGCAGGGCGAAGGCGGACTGCACGAGTCCCATGCCCTCGTCATGCGTACAGCCGCCGTGCTCCATCGCCCAGGCGGTGACGGCGGACTGGCTGCGGCCGAGCAGATGCGAGACGTCCAACGTATCCCACGGCACCGTGGCGGCGACGAAGGCGTGCACGATCTGGTTGTGACGGATGCCGACCGAATCGAAGGGATTGGCGGCGTGATACGGAGCGTGCACGAGCGCGCTCTTCCGCATCGCGAGATAGGTGCTCGGCAGCGTCGGGGCTTCATCCCCGTGATCCGCGCAGGCGGAAAAGAGGGTGAAAGCGAACGCTGCAAGCAGCAGGCAGGATATGAGCTGTGAGTGACGTGCAGCGCGGACGGCTGCGTCAGGCGCATGTGCGTGCATGACGGTTCTCCCTATATAATGATGTTGATCCCGGCCGGTACTCCCTGTCCGGCCTTCAGGATGTCAAAATGCGCAGCCGCATACCCCGGGAAAAGCCCAAAACGGATGACTGCATTCCCGCCCGACCTGCGCTCATTGCAATCGGAGCAGAGCGGCGTATAACGAAACAGGCGGCCCCGGGGACCGCCTGCATAAAAGCTGATACGGGGAGAAGCGGTCAGGCTTCCTCACCCTCGCTGATTTCCACCAGCTCGATTTCGAACGAGAGGTCCTTGCCCGCGAGCGGATGATTCGCATCGAGCGTGACAGCCTCTTCACTCACGGCGGTGATCTTCACGGGAACCGCGCCGCCATCCTGCTGATGCAGCTGCAGGTCCATACCCACTTCCGGGGTGATTTCTTCGGGGATATCCGTAGGCTTGACGTTGATCACGAAATCGTCGCGGTAATCGCCGTAGGCCTCGGCGGCAGGAATTTCCACCTTCGCGGTGTCACCGACATTCATTCCCTCCACGGCATTGTTGAAACCGGGAATCACCTGTCCCGCACCGATGGTGAAAGAGAGTGGATCGCGCTCGCGCGAGGAATCGAAAACGGTACCGTCACTGAGAGAGCCGGTGTAATGAACATGTACGGTGTCGCCGCTTTTTGCAGTAGCCAAATGAAACTCCAGTTTTTATGAAAGGTGATAATCTCTAAGGTAGGGAAGTTTGAAGGGAAAGGAAAACCGAGACGGATTATTTCCCCGCGTTCGCTGCAACGTGTTCGCGCCGCGCGGCGGGCAGTCGCCACCAGGGCACGCCGGGGCGCGTGTGATGCTCTTCGTGATAGCCGAAATGGTAGCAGGTGAGAAAGGAAAACAGGACGCCGTAATCGTTGCTGCG
>JAVVFP010000519.1:0-2656 GCA_032250495.1 Bacteroidota bacterium
GACGGCCGGCCGCATGGTCATCGATGCCTGGCCGGATCCGGCGACCACACGCCTCACCATCGCCGTGCAGAGCGCGGTCGCGGACCAGGTCACCCTGCAGCTCTGCAATGTCCTCGGTCGCATGCTCCGCGAGCACAGTCTGCAGATCACACCCGGTGTGCGGACCGTGGACATCGAGGTCGGCGATCTCCCGCGCGGCATGTACCTGCTCGCCTGCCGCAGCGCGCGTGCCACCGTCCTGCGGAAGCTCATGCTGCAGTAGGTCCGCGCAGGCCGCTGCTCGCCTGCCGCTGCGTACAGAAACAGAAAACCCCGTCCCTCACAGGAGAGACGGGGTTCTGTCGACAGTTTTCCTGCTTACTTCACGAGTGTCATTTTACGGACCTGCGAGAAGCTGCCTGCGGTCATGCGATACAGATACGTTCCGCTGTCGAGGCTTCCTGCATCGAAGGTCACCTGGTAGGTGCCGGGATCCTGGAAACGCGCGACGAGCGTGCGGACCTCGTTGCCGAGCATGTCGTAGACCTTCACGGTCACGTAATCGGAGGACGTGAGCGCATAGGTGATGGTGGTTGCCGGGTTGAAGGGATTCGGATAGTTCTGGCCGAGTGTGTAGCCCGTCGGCGCCGCATCGAGGCGGGTGACGGAGGTGACTTTCGGACCGCCCGCATCGTAATCCCACGCATCGTAGAAGTTCGGATCGATCGAGCCCCACTGGGTGCGAATCGTCACCTCGCTCTGCGAGTCGTCGATGTTGGCGATGTGGTTGTTGCCGAAGCCGCCCTCGTTGTCTCCGCCGTTGATACCGAACTTGTACTCCTGCCCGATGAATTTTTTCGAGCCGGTGCTGTCCGGGGCGTACATGAACTGCACGGTATAGATGGTATCACCGGCGACGGCGTCGCCGTTCGTTCCGTCATCCCACATTTTTTTCGGTGCATCTTCGCGCAGCGTCAGTCCCCAGGTCGTCCACTCGCCGGTGGCGGGACCGTTCATCCACACGCCGTTGGTGAGAATGAACTCCGGTGTGGTCACATTGTCCACGCCCTGGATGTCGACGAGCGTGTCGCCGGCGAGCACCTGGTACACGGCCGGACGCAGGTCCAGTTCCCAGGTCACGGTGACGGGCTGGGAGAGCACGGAGGTGTTGCGGAAGCGTGGCATGCGGTTTGCGCTCACCTGGCTGTCTTCAATATCCTCGATATCGACATCGTCCGCTTCGGGCACGAAGAAGCGGCGTTCCGCCAGCGGGTCGCTGCTGTCTTCGAAGTCGAAGTTGAAGTAGGTTTCACGAATGTCCTGGCCGTCTTTCTGCACGTAGTACTGGTAGAAGATGCGGTCGCCCTTCTTGAGCACGAGCGTTTCGGATCCCACGTAGATATTGGTGAAGCCCTGCTTGGTGAGAATGGTCCGGGTCGGCGACTCGTCGCTGAGATTGCGCGCCGTCCCGTTCCAGCCTGCCTGTACGAACAGCGTGTCGCCGGTACGGAAACCACGCTCCTGTATGGCCGTGCTCATGTCCACCGTGTAGTTGACGGTGATCGTGTCGCTGCCCACGAAGGGGACGGGACGCTGGTTGTTGAACCACACCCAGTGCAGGGTGGTGTCGGCCTTGCCGACGGGGATGTTGAACGTGCGGTTGTCGATGCCTTCCCAGGTGGCGGGATCCTCGTCCGGGTCGTCGGAATTCGTGATGACGAACTTGTACTCGATGGTCTGTCCTTCCGAGACGGAGTCGCGCGGAATGAGGACGAGGCCGGAGAAGAAATTGCCCGCGCTGTACTGGCGGCTTCCGCCGTTGCCGTGTGGCTGCTCCTGGCTGAGGAAGTTGGTGTGCGCCCAGCTGAGATTCCCGAGGTAGTCGGGCCATGCCGCGCCGCGTACGCCGACCTTCTGCGTGGCGGGATTGAAGCCTTCCCAGCCCTGCATGTTGACGCGTACCCAGACGGCGATGCTGTCCTGCTGCGGCGGCCACGGGGTCCAGAACTGTTCCTGGCGTTCCGGGGAGCCGTTGACGAACTGCAGGGGCACGGTCATGGCCGTGGTGCCGGTCTGCAGGACGCGGTTGCCGCCCGGATCGATGTCGTTCTCCCAGCCCTTGTTCGCATTGTCGCCGTCGGCGTTCATCGCGTGCGCGAAGAGCTTGTAGTTGACGGTCGAGTTTTCCGGGAAAGCAGCCGTCGCGGTCCAGTAGTCCCCGCCTGCGTTGGTGAAGACGACGGGACTCGTGTTGTCCCAGGTCAGCGGGGCGGTGTCACCGCGCATCTGCACGAAGGCTTCGTCGGGCCAGAGCGTGTCAGGCACGGTTGCGGTATTGACGACGAAGGTCACATCCACGGTCTGCGCGACGGCGCCTCCCGCGAACAACGTCATCGCCAGTATGGCAAGAAGTAAAATGCTCTTTCTCATCGGTGTACCTCCAGATACATTGAAGTAAAATGTGTCGCGCGATAGCATTGACTGCTGTTGCTTGCCTTGTCGTGCGCCCTGCGGCGCGGGTCAGAAGTCGACGGACAGCGTGATGGTCTGCACGCCGTCGAAGAGGCCGAATTCCTGGTACGTATAGTCGATCGCCGCGGCGGTGCTGCCGAACAGCGGGTAGTGCAGGCCGACGCCCGCGGTGAGTCCTTCCTGCGAATCGGCGAGGAACAGCGCC
>JAVVFP010000520.1:0-2653 GCA_032250495.1 Bacteroidota bacterium
GCCGAGGAAGACCGCTTCCCCGATACGGAAGTGGTTCGTCGTGGCCGGGAGCCGCCGGCTGCCGAGCAGCGGGAGGGTGATCGAACTGCCGCCGGATATGAAGGGCAGCTTGCGATTGAACATTTCCTCGAGCAGCTGCCGGTACAGGGAGAGCTGAATCATCTTGTCGTACGTCGGTTCGATGCCGTACATGCAGCCGAGATTCGTACCGATTCCGATGACGTCGATGTTTTCCATGGCGAACGCCTGGCGATAGAAGTCGACGATATTCTCACGGACGATACCTTCGCGCAACTCGCCGAGTTCTATCATGACGATGACCTTGTGATGTACACCGATACGTCCCGCGGCCTCGTTCATCAGGTGCAGCGTGCGGAGGGAACTGATCAGTGAAATATCCGCCAGTTGCACGATCGACGGCACGAGGTTCTGCGGCACGGGCTTGATGTACATGGTCTGAATGTCCGGCCGCAGGCTTTTGATCACCTCGAGACTGGAGAGGCGCGAGTCGCCGATGCTGTGCACCTCATCGATCGACGGGTGTGCGAGAATGCGATAGAGCGACTCTTTGTGCCCGCTCAGCACCTTCGATATCAGTGTCCAGTGCGCGCCATGTTTTTTCATGATGGCGTTGATCTTTTCGATGTTGCCGATGATGCGGTCGGTATGAATCAGCAGTTCTGCCATCGTTTACCTCGTCCAGCGCATTTCCGCGTACTTGGATGCAAAGCCGATGCGTTCGTAGAGTCGCTTCGCAGGATTCTCGTATTCGACGTGCAGCTTTACGTCTCCGTCAGCCTCCTCGAGCGCACGCTCGACCACCTGTCGACCGATGCCCATGCCGCGCTTGCTGGCGTCGACGGCCACGTAGACAAGTATGTTTTCCGGGATGTAGCCGGACATGCCGGTTCTGTTCATGATGAGAGCACCGACGAGTTCTCCTTCATTTTCTGCGGCGAGGGCGAAGCCCCCGAGTCCGCCATTGAGTCCGAAAGCGAAATCGAGACATTTGCGTATTGCCTCCGTCGGATCACCGAACTGGTCAAGATGTGTGTGAAGAAAATCGATGAAGCGGTCGGTGCCGACCTGCTTTTCAAGGACGTCGTATGAATCGTAGCGTGTGATGTTCATGATCGATCTTGTGTGTTGGTGATGGGATCATTGAGCGGGACAGCAGTCCGCCTCAGGCGACAGCACGACCGCCCGTTGCGACAGGTTGCGCGGCAGAGGCATGGCTGCCACGAGTTGCGCGGCACTGCAGGAAATGCTGTGAGCGTGGAGAAGCGAATTGTCGGACGCGAAGAAGATATGGATGTCAGTATTGTGAGACTGTCCAATCCATAATAACGGAATTTTGCCCCATACGGTTCCAGTCCTTTCTTGCCACACGCGGCTGAAGACCGGCGAAACAGGGCTCGGGCGGGATACAAAACGTGCCGCCCGCCGCATGAAACACGCGACGGGCGGCACAAGGGACCTGCACATGAGGAAAAGCGGTGTTATCAGCGCGCGATGGTCAGTGGCGCGCTCGTCACCTGGCCGTCCATCATGAGGCGGATGAAGTACTGTCCGCTGGGAAGCTCTGTGCCGTTGAAATCGCGACCGTCCCACTGCGCGTCATAGCTGCCCGCGGTGAGCTGTCGGTCGACGAGAACGCGGATGCGGCTGCCGAGCGTGTTGTATACGGCAAGGACGGCATGGCCGTCGGAACGGACTTCATAGGAAATGCTCGTCATCTCCGACACGGGATTGGGGTAGTTTCCTTCGATGCTGATATCCCGCGCCATGAATTCGTCCGGACGTGTGACTCCGCGCTTCGGGGAGGCGCCGGAGGGTACGCAGACAGGTTGAATCATGTTGTTGTTGAACATGTCGAGAATGTCCGTCAGAGCGTTCATCTGCTGTCCGAGTGCCGTATTGGAGCGCACCATGGCGGTCTCCACATCCATCGCCGCGATGAGCGCGTCCGCATCCACGATGGTCGCAGGGACGGGAACGGGAGCGGCGGAACCGTTGGCGATGTTCAGCTTCGCCGCAATCAGCTGATGGGCGAGTGCCACGAGCGCGTTTCCACCCTGCGGGGGAGTATGCAGAATATTGCAGGCCTGGGTCGCGGTGTAGGGATTGGACCCGAGCATCATCGGGAAGGCCGTGGCCGGCCAGAAATTGGCATTGTTGCCATACTGGCAGCTGTTCATTCCATGCGTCTTCCAGAATCCCTGCGAATACGGACAGTTTGTCGCGACGATCACCTGCTGTCCACCGATCGCGGCCGCGGGAGCGCCGGTCACTCCGGGATAGACGGCGAGCACGTCGAGAAAGCCGGGGAACGTGAGGTAGCTGTCATGCCAGCAACAGCCGTCCAGCGCATTGGTGACCCCGACCGAGAGTCCTTCCGTCGTCGGAGTTATATTGGTCTGCTGCGGGGGAGCACCGAAACTGAAGGTACCGAGCGAGCCCAGGTAGCCATAGGGCGTGGTCAGTTCGACGCTTGAAAAACCTACCAGTCCCCCCCCACCGTTGATGAACGCCGCCACGGCGGCTGCCTTTGCCGTCAGGGCCTCGTTCTCCGCGTTCGTCAGTCCCCCGGAGGGGGTGTTGACCACATCGCTGACCACGGCGATCATGCGATAGCCGAGGAACGATGCGGCGT
>JAVVFP010000521.1:0-2647 GCA_032250495.1 Bacteroidota bacterium
GCATGTTGTGCAGATGGGTGAAACGCTGTTCCGCATATCCCGCAGTTACGGCGTCAGCGTCGAGCAGATGATGAAATGGAACAGCCTTCCAGATCCCGGCATTCAGGTCGGTCAGAAACTCCGCGTTCTGCGCAGTCAGCTCGCACACGAAACCGCCGCGCCGGCTGCGCGGGAGAGCGGGGAGCAGGTCCGCACCGCGCACGCACCGGTTCCCGATGCGGCCACCGACTCCGATGCGGCCACGGATCCCAATGCGGCCACGGATCCCGATGCGGCCGTGGATTCCGGGACGAAAGCGGAAGCAGTAGCGAAGGAATACACGGTGCAGGCCGGCGATAACCTCTACGGCATCTCACGTGCGCACGGGGTGACCGTCGAGCAGCTGCAGGATTGGAACGGACTCGAAGGGACGGCCTTGCGCATCGGGCAGACGCTCCGCGTGGTGGCCCCGGCCGCGAAGGAGAAGCGGGCAGCGGCCGCCTCCGCGTCGCAGAAGGGGAAGTCCAAGGCAGAGACTGCCTCGCATGCGAAGCCGACTTCCGCGCCGGTACCGAAAGACACCACGGTGATGGTGGAGGGAAAGCGCGTGGTGATCACGCGGCATACCGTCGCGAAGGGGGAGAGCCTGTCGGGCATCGCGCGCGACTACAACGTATCCGTCGCGAATCTCCGCATGTGGAACAAGCTGGCCAGCGACGAACTGACTGTCGGACAGCAGTTGTTGATCCGGCGCAACGGTGAGGGAGGTTCGCGTACGTATACCGTGCAGGACGCTACGGCGACGGAGAATCCGGACGCTTCGGTCGAGGGTGCCGGGAAGGAGAGTCCGGCAGCCGGCGTCTCTCCCGAGGGCGAGCGGCATGAGTACGTGGTCAAGAAGGGAGAGACGCTGTACTCGATTGCGCGCGAGCTTGAGGTCACTGTCGCACAGCTGAAGAGCTGGAACAAGATTGGAGCTGTCCTTGATATCGGTCAGAAGCTCGTTTATTACACCGGAAAATAACTGGAAGCAGAGAGCTGGAGCAGTGTTCCGGACCTCTGCGCCCGGGACGATGATGTTCTC
The DNA here is from genome assembly GCA_032250495.1 of Bacteroidota bacterium. Classification (GTDB taxonomy): domain Bacteria; phylum Bacteroidota; class Ignavibacteria; order SZUA-365; family SZUA-365; genus BM516. Next base: position 1,064 of record JAVVFP010000521.1, read on the forward strand.
TTCCGGCAGGCCGCATCGTCATCAGCACGACTGATGGATCTGCCATGAGCACGGTTGGAACTTGACGTCCGTCCCACTATTTTTAATGCACAAGACTTGAGATGAAACCGGGAGTGATTTTCCGGGACAATGCGCATCCGCGTGGCGATCCCGGGGAACTGCTTTCAACGGTTGTGCCGTTGTACTATTGCCGCATGTTCATCCCAGCATTTATCGACCACGAACCCTATCCAGTGAGGCTCCTGCAATGAACGCGACGTTTATGGAACGCACCGAAAATGCCATCGAGGGACTGTATCGTCTCGCATACAATCTCTGGTGGACCTGGAATCCGCGGGCCCAGGACATTTTCCACGCTCTCTCCGAGAGGAAATGGCGGTCTTCGAATCACAACGCCGTCTCCGTCCTGCGGTCCATCTCACACGCGGAGCTGCAGGCGAGACTTTGCGAGAAGGAGTTTCTCGCCTCCGTCGAAGAAGTGCTGCAGGACTTCGACGCCTACCTCGTCAAGAGCGATACCTGGTACGCGGAAAATGTGGCGGAAGCCAACGGCAATCTCATCGCGTACTTCAGCGCGGAATTCGGTCTGCATGAATGCCTCCCCATCTACTCCGGCGGCCTCGGGGTGCTCGCCGGGGATCATACCAAGTCCGCGAGCGATCTCGGCGTCCCCTTCGTCGGTCTCAGCCTGTTCTACAGGAACGGCTACTTCCAGCAGACCATAGGTCCCGACGGTTGGCAGCATGAGAGCTATCCGCTGCTGGACACCGAAAATCTGCCTGTCGAACTGGTGACCGACGATGAGGGCAATGCGGTGACCGCCTCGGTGGAGATCGGACACAGCACCGTCTCCTTCCACGCCTGGCGCGTCAACGTCGGCCGTGCGGTCATTTATCTGCTCGACACCAATCGTGAGGAAAACGATCTGCATTACCGCGAGATCACATCCCGTGTCTACGGCGGCGACAGCACCACCCGTGTGATGCAGGAAACCGTGCTCGGCATCGGCGGTGTGCGCCTGCTGCGGCGTCTCGGACTCGCGCCGACCGTGTTCCATATGAACGAGGGGCACAGCGCCTTTCTCACCTTCGAGCTGCTTCGTGAGCGGCTGGCCACGGGTACGGCCCGCGCAGACGCGGAGACCTGGGTCAAGCGGCATTGCGTGTTCACCACGCATACCCCGGTTCCTGCAGGACACGATCGCTTTACACCCGATCTGCTCGACCATCTGCTTTCACTCTTCCGTGAGAGCCTCGGGCTCGACCAAGAAACGCTTCTGGCCTACGGGCGGGAGAGACCGGACGACGCGAACGAAACCTTCTGCATGACCGTCCTCGCCCTGAAAATGTCGCGCGCCGCCAACGGGGTCAGCGAATTGCACGGGCAGGTCAGCCGTGAGATGTGGAGATCGCTCTTCGGCGCGGAAAAGGCGGAGGACGTTCCCATCGGTCATATTACGAACGGCGTCCACATACTCGGCTGGATGGCCAACCGCACAAGGCAGTTCTGGCACCGGCACCTGGGCAGCAAGTGGATATATTATCTCAAGAAGGAAGCGATATGGGCGCAGGTCTCCGATCCCGA
>JAVVFP010000522.1:0-2293 GCA_032250495.1 Bacteroidota bacterium
GCAATCTGCAATTTGTCATAACTATTCAGCATCTTACGGGAACTGTACACGAATCCGGACTATCATGCATACAGACAACTACACATTCGACCAGCTCCTGGCCATCATGCAGCGATTGCGCAGGGAATGTCCCTGGGACAGGGAGCAGACCAACGACAGCATCAAGGGACACACCATAGAGGAGGCGTACGAAGTGGTCGAGGCCATCGACCACGGCGACGACGCGGAATTGCAGGGGGAACTGGGCGACCTGCTGCTGCACGTGGTTTTCCACAGCGAGATCGCCGCGGAGGGCGGTCGTTTCACCATCGAGGATGTGCTACGCTCGATCATCGACAAACTGGTGCGCCGGCATCCACACATTTTCAGCGACACCACCGTGGAAAATTCCGATGACGTGAAGCGGAACTGGGAACAGATTAAAATGGACGAGGGACGGGAATCCGTTATCGACGGCGTACCGCGCTCGCTGCCCGCCCTGCTCAAAGCCTACCGCATGCAGGACAAGGCGTCGAAAATCGGTTTCGACTGGGAACGTGGTGAAGATGTCTGGGCCAAGGTGCACGAGGAGATCGAGGAACTCCGCCAGGCCGTGGAGGGCCGCGACGGCGAGAACATCGAGGAGGAAATCGGCGACCTGCTGTTTTCACTGGTCAACTACGCGCGCTTCCTCAAGGTCAATCCAGAGGACGCCCTGCGCGGCACCATCGACAAATTCGACCGGCGCTTCCGTCACGTCGAAAGGCGGCTGCGCGATCAGGGTCGCGATCCCGCCGACGCCTCGCTTGCGGAGATGGATATTTACTGGGAAGAAGCCAAGAATGACGAAAAGGCGGGGTGATATTTCATTCGCTCCGCAGGAGCGGCATAAGGGCCTCGAGTATGGCCGTGGTGGAGCCGGCGCGCGCGTGTACGAAGGCTCCGGCGCGGCGACCGCATTCGGCGCGATGGGACGCGTCATCGATCAGGCGGCGCATGCTGCGGTAGCATTCCTGCCGGTTGCGCACGACGATGCCGCCCCCGTCCGCGGCCAGCTGCCGTGCTTCCTGGCTGTTGGCTATTTTCGGGCCATAGAGTACGGGGATGCCGTAGGCCGCGGGTTCGAGCGTATTATGCACGTTGCTCTTGAAGCCGCCACCCACGAAGGCGAAATCGGCCGCGGCGTAGAGGGGGAGCAGGATGCCGATGCTGTCGACGATGATGATGCGCTCCCCCTTCCAGGCATGCAGGTAGGAAAAGCGGATGGAAGCGAACATCCCGTTGAGGCGGTATTCGAGAAATTCGAGATGATCGATCGTCGGTTCATGCGGCACGAGGATGCATTGCAGGGTGGGATCGTGCGCGAGCAGTTTGAAGAGCACGGGCAGAACGATCTCTTCGTCCTCCGGCCAGCTGCTGCCGACAACGAGCGTACGGCGTCCCTCGCGCACGGCGGCGGGAAGGGGCATGCGCTGCCGCGATTCCGCGGCTTTGCCTGCGACGCGGTCATATCGCGTATCGCCCACGGCAGCGATCCGGGGACGTGACAGTCCCAGTCGGCGGAAATTCTCCGCATCCTGTTCCGAGACGGTGAGTATGATGTCCATCGCATTGTAGATTGCACGGTGGAGGCGGCGAACACCGGGCAGCAGTCGTCCGCTGCCGTCACGCATCGTCGCGTTTGCCAGCATCACGGGAATGCCCATGGCGTGGCAGGCCCAGACGTGATTCGGCCAGACGTCGTATCGGATGAACACCGCCGCCGTCGGTTCGAGCAGTGCAAGAAAGCGCCTCGCGTTCGCTGTCGTGTCGAACGGGATATAGGCCACGGCGTCCACCGCACGGTAGCGCAGGTTGTTCTCATAGCCGGACGGGGAGAAAAACGTGGCGACGACGACCAGGTCGGGCATGCGGCGGCGCAGTTCCTCTATGATGGGTTTGGCCTGTTCGAATTCCCCCATCGAGGAGGCATGCACCCAGAGGCGGCGTCGTCCCGGATTGTTCCTGATGAACACGCGCAGGCGCTGCATCGATGATCGCCGTCCCCGCAATCCGCGACGGACCTTGCGGTTGAACGGCCAGAGCGCGCGGAAGGCGAGCCACAGCGCGGGCAGGACGAGGGTACTATAAAGGAATTTCCACATGGAGGCTGCAGGTGATGCGCGTGGGTTCTGGCTGCGTGATGCAAAAAACCAAGGTAACATTTTTCGCCGATGCAGTGAAATCTGCACCGCCGTGACAGGTCGTCGCGATTGCATATCACGGCTGCGACTGATATTTTTCATCTTTTACCATCAGGCAGCCATTTGCTTAC
>JAVVFP010000522.1:2303-2636 GCA_032250495.1 Bacteroidota bacterium
ATCGGGACGGAAACACAGCAGTCAGCGGGCAGGGCGGAGGCGCAGGAGGGCGGCGTCGACGTGTCCGTTGTCATTCCCTCCTACAATGAAAACGAATCGCTGCCCGAGCTCTCCGCGCGGCTCAAGGACGTGCTCGGTGCACGCAGCGCGCAGTGGGAGGTGTGGTTCATCGACGATGGCAGTCACGACGGCTCCGTCGATACCCTGCGTCGCCTGCACGCGGAGGATGCCCGTTTCAAGATGGTGCGTTTCCGCCGCAATTACGGGAAGTCCGCCGCCCTCGCCGTAGGATTCGAACGGGCCCGTGGAAATTATGTCATCACCATGGATGCC
>JAVVFP010000523.1:0-2632 GCA_032250495.1 Bacteroidota bacterium
AGTCCATATGACACCGAAATCGATACTGTGCGTACTGCTTGCCCTGCTTTTCATGGCTCCGCAGCTGCAGGCACAGCGCACCTTCATAGAAAACACCATCGGCGTGGGACCCCATGTCGGGTGGTATCAGAGCAACGACGCCGAGGACGGCGCCCTGTACTTCGGCTTCCAGGCGCGTTTGCGTTACGGTCGCAACGTGGGCTTCGAAATCGCTCTCGACTATCGCGACAACGAAGCCTTCGACGCGGGACGCTTCGATCCCACCCGCCTGAAAGCGGATGTGATGTATGTCCCGCTCACCGCGTCACTGATGATATTCGCCCCGGTCGGCAGTTTTCTCACTCCTTACGGACTGGCGGGCCTGGGCTGGTATTACACGATTACCGATTACGAACTGATCAACAGTTCGCGCGAACTGCGACAACTGCTCGAGAACGAGGACAATTTCGAGATGGGATATCACTTTGGCCTGGGACTGGAAATACCCCTTTCGCAGAATTTCACGCTGCACGGTGACGCACGCTATCTCTTCCTCGGGACGGAAATCCGAACGGTGCGGGATATCACGACGCTCGACACCGACACCGACAACAGCGACGGCATCATGTTCAATGCCGGCTTCATGATCTACCTGTAACCGCTCCGACAGAAAGAGACTCCCATGAGATATTCCGCCCACGCGCTGATCGTTTTTCTCGCTTCCGTCATGCTTTCCTCCTGCAACGCACAGGAGCGGTCCGCCGGCGATTGCTTCACCGTGCAGGGAAGTCAGAAACACGATTTCGGCAGCATTACGCACGGCGACAAGCCGTCGCACGCTTTCGTATTCCATAATGCGTGCGGGGACAGCATGCGCTTCACGGCGGTGAAGGCCAGCTGCAGCTGTACCGCCGCGCTGCCGGAGGACGAGGTGCTCGCCCCGGGCGAGAGTACGGAAATCAAGGTCACGTTCTATCCCGGACGTTCGATGAACGGGCATGTCGAGAAATCCGTCTCGGTATACGTCAACGACGAGGCGCGTCCGCGCTTCATCCTGCGCGTGGCGGCGGACATCCGGTCGTTTTTCAGCACCGATCCGGAAAAAGTCGACATGGGCCGCATTCCCGCCGGGAAGGAAGCCACGGCGACGGTGCGTTTCACCAATGTCTCGGAGGAAACGCAGGAAATTGCGGCCGTGCAGGCCGTGCTGAGCATAGAGAACCGCGGACCGGACGGCAGTGATCCGCCCATGGTGGAGCCGGTCACGACGTCCTCTTTCGACCCGTCGGCATTTTCGCTCGCCCCGGGTGCCACACAGGAAATCACCGTGCGCTTCACCCCGCATGCAACGGGCAGACTGCTGGGCAGCGTCCTCGTATACAGCGGTCCCGAGGCCAGGCAGATCGAGTTCAGTGGCATCGTGGAGTAAGCCGGGGTTGCGCGAGCGGACTCCGTGTACTACTTTTTCAGCAGCTTTTCAATCACCTGGCGAATCATGGCGCTCAAGGAAAAACTGACATCCCGGCTCGCGATAAAGATTTACATCATTTTCTCCAGCGCGTTTATCCTCGTGTTCATCACCGATGCGTGGATCATGCCGGCCGTCGTGCACTCGCGCGCGGAAATCACCATTCCCGATGTCACCGGGAAAACGGAGGAGGAAGCGATGGCGCTGCTGTCGGGGAAGGACCTCGAGCCGCAGGTCTACGACACCGCGCCGCATCCGGACATTCCCCCGGGACACGTTGTATACCAGAATCCCGTGGCAGCGAGCATCGTGCGCGAGGGACGCAACGTCTATCTTACCGTCAGCGGCGGCGAGGAACGTATCGCCATGCCCAACCTGCGTGGACGGTCGCTGCGCGATGCGCGCATCACGCTTGAGCAGATGGAATTCCGCATCGGGAAAGTGACGTACGAGGCTTCAGACCTGCCGGCGGAATCCGTCGTCTCACAGAACATCCCGCCGGGAAAGCGCGTGCCGAAGTACAGCGTCGTCGAGATCACGGTCAGCGGCGGAGTGGACATTGAAGTGGAAATTCCCTACGTGATAGGACTCAACCTCGACGAAGCGCAGCAGAAACTGCTCGAAAACGGTCTGCGCCTCGGTACGGTTTCCTACCGCGAGAACAGCAGTTTCCTTCCCAACACCGTGCTGGCGCAGGATCCCCTCGCCGGCGATCCCATCGCACCCAACGGCGCGGTCAATCTCACCGTGGCACACTGACATGACTGTTCATGAAATGATGCAGCAGGTCGCACTGCTCTCCACCGGGGAATACAATCGAAACGGGGAGATCAGCAGCATCGCGATTCCCACGCCCGGCAAGAGGAGGCAGGTGATATACGGGAAAGTCGACGTGATAGGGGAAGAGGAAGTGGCGGTGCTGTATTCTACCGTGGGAAAAGTGAATGAGTGCGTCGACCTGCGCTACCTTCTGCAGCTCAATACCTCGCTGCGTCATACGCGCACCGCGCTGCTGCAATCGGACGAGGTGGTGCTCGTCGCCATGTTCGACCTGCTGGGTACCTCCATCAAGGAGTGTGCGCGCATGATTCAGGAACTGGCCGCGGTGGCCGACGAACTCGAACGCCGCTGGTACAGCAGCGACGTCAGCTGAGCAGCCACTCCGCGTCGAAACGCTGCGGCTGC
>JAVVFP010000524.1:0-1413 GCA_032250495.1 Bacteroidota bacterium
GCCGCGGAACCAGCGTCTACATGGTCGACGGTGTGTTCCCCATGCTGCCGGAACGACTCTCGAATCATCTCTGCAGCCTCAAGGAGGGCAGGGATCGCCTCGCCTACTCCATTCTCTGCACCGTCTCGCCCCGCGGCGCCGTGCGGGATTTCCAACTCGGAAAAAGTGTGATACACTCCCGCAAGCGATTCACGTACGAGGAGGCCCAGGGAATACTCGACGGGAACGACGGTCCACATGCGGACACGCTGCAGCGAATGAAGACGCTGGCAACCGTGCTGATGAAAAAGCGTTTCCGCGAGGGGTCGGTCGATTTCGCCGTGCCTGAGGTGAAATTCGTGCTCGACAGCAGCGGTCATCCCATCGACATCGTTCCCAAGCGACGCCTGATGAGCATGCGCATGATAGAGGAGTTCATGCTCCTTGCGAACCGCACCGTCGCACTGGCGGCTGCTGAGCTGCGCAAGGAGGGCAAGGACTTCATCTACCGCGTTCACGACCTCCCCGATTCGGAAAAAGTGCGCGAACTGATAGAGTTCCTCCGCCACCTGGGCGTGAAGGCACAGCTCGATCCATCCTCCTCGCAGTCCTTCGAAAAGATGCTTGAGTCCGTGCGCGGCCGTCCCGAGGAGGATGTGGTGCAGGACGTGACCATTCGCTCGATGGCGAAAGCCGTTTACAGCACCGAGAACATCGGGCACTTCGGACTGGGCTTCCGCCACTACACGCATTTCACTTCCCCGATCCGCCGCTACCCCGACCTGGTGGTGCACCGCCTTCTCTTCCGGTATTTCGGCAGCGATCGCGGACCGCGCTTCTCCGGGAAACTCCTGGCGGATATTGCGCGGCAGAGTTCCATCCGTGAACGTGTCGCCGTGGAAGCCGAGCGCGCATCGGTGAAGATCAAGCAGGTCGAGTATATGAAACGGCACGAAGGTGACGAATTCGACGGCGTCGTCAGCGGTGTGACCCGCTACGGCCTGTATGTGGAGATCATGCCCTCGCTGGTCGAGGGACTCATCCACGTCCGCAGCCTCGACGATTACTATGAGTTCGACAAGGCACGCTGGCAGCTGATCGGTCAACGCAGCGGACGCAAATACCGTCTCGGCGACCGCGTGCGTGTCCGTGTCGCCCGTGTCGACAGTGTCAAACAGGAAATCGACTTCGTGCTGCTCGAGGAAGGCGGCGGCGGGAAGGCGGATTCAGGCCAACGCGGCAGCTCGGATACACGCGGCAGCTCGGATACACGCGGCAGCTCGGATAAACGCGGCAGCTCGGATACACGCGGCAGCTCGGATAAACGCGGCAGCTCGGATAAACGCGGCAGAGGCAGTCGGAAATCTTCTGGCAAGCCGTCTTCTGGCAAGCCGTCTTCTGGCAAGCCGTCTTCTGGCAAGCCGTCTTCTGGCA
>JAVVFP010000524.1:1513-2629 GCA_032250495.1 Bacteroidota bacterium
AGCCGACTGCGGGCTCCACCCGCGGCTCTTCCACCCGCGGAAGCGGAAAGGGTAGGGGGAGGAAGCGGTGAAGCGGCTGGCGGTGCTGCTGGGCAACACGACCTGTCGGCTGGCGTGGATGGACGGAGATGCGGTTCTGCGCACGCGTGTTTTCGATCATGCCGCCGTAGGGGATGGACGCGCGGCGGAGGCGTTGCAGGCCGACGCGGCGGAAGGCGCATTCGACGAGGTCGAGGCTGCCGGCATCTGCAGCGTGGTGCCGTCTCTGCAGCCGAAGGTGGAGTCCCTGCTGACCACGGCGGGCTGTCCCGCAGCACGCGTGGTGCGCCCCATAACCGCCACGTGGTTCCCCAGCAGGTATCGCAGTATGGACACGCTCGGGGCGGACCGCTTCTGCGCCGTACTCGCCGCACGTCAGCGCGTACGTGGTCCGCTGGTCGTCATCGACTGCGGAACAGCGACCACGGTGAACGTCGTCGACCGCGCCGGGGACTTTCGCGGCGGGGCCATCGCACCCGGCGTGGGAACTTCCTTCGCCGCGCTGCACGAACACACGGCACAGCTGCCCGTGCTCGCAGCCGCACCGACCCCGCTGATCGGAGACGACTCCGCGTCGTGCATACGCGCAGGCGTGCTGCATTTCACCAGGATCGCGCTCGAAGGGATGCTGCGCGAAGCCGGAGAGATTACAGGACCAGATGCTCCGGTATTCTTGACTGGCGGCAACGCCCCGGTTTTACTGGGCGCGGGGCTGTCGCTGCCGCACTGCACGCACGATCCTGAATTATTATTCCGCGGTGTGATTTTCTTCTTGCATTTCACAGCGTGACCGCTGTATATTGTTTTTCCCTTTGTGAATGGGCTGCTTCTCGGGACGCGAGAAGAAAAGCGAAAAAAACTTGAGAAGATGCTTGACAAAGGGTTAGAAAAGAGTTAACTTGGTAGACCGTTCGAGAGACGGTTGTCGGAAAAAGCCGGCAAGTTCTTTGAAAAGAGATTTGTGCATAGTCAGTGAATTTGAGTGATAGCCAGACTCGAAATTGTAAGATTGAAATATCTACAACGGAGAGTTTGATCCTGGCTCAGGACGAACGCTGGCGGCGTGCTTAACACATG
>JAVVFP010000525.1:0-2622 GCA_032250495.1 Bacteroidota bacterium
GCGGATCGACCGCGGCATATCCCGAAGCGAACTCTTCTGCCAGCCGCGTCAGCGTCGCGCGCCACTCCGCCAGCATCGACGTCCACTCCCCCGGAACATCCTCGCGCGTCTGCAGGAATGCTGCCGCATCCTCGAGCATCGGTACGTACCGCGTATCCCGGGCGATTCCGCTCAGCGCACAGTTACCGCGCTGCAGAACGCCGAACGCAATTCCGCCGGGCTCTTCGTCGCCGGTCATCGCGTACATCGGGAGCTGCGGCTGCGAAGGACGGGCGTCCATCCACTCCCCGGGGCGATGCCATCCGGTCTTGTAATCGATCAGCAGCTGGCTGCCGTCAGCGAGGCGGTCCACCCGGTCGATGCGCAGGCGCAGGTGCAGCGGACCGAAACGGCCCGCGCGCTCCTCCTCCCGTGCAACGACAGCGAACGGCGGACGTTCGCGCTCGATGTCCATCCACTCCCCGAGTATCTCCTGCAGGCAGGCGCGCTCCGCAGCGCGTACATGCGGCGGATACTGTTCGCTGCGCAGCGTGCGCTGCGACCGCTCCGTCGCATCGATCGCCCCTGCGATGCGCTCGCGCAGCTCGTGCGGATCGAGCTTCCGCAGTGCCTCGCCGGTCCCGAGCTTTTCCCACAGCCTCTCCAGTGCGCCGTGCAGAAGGTTGCCGCGATCGAGGGGACGCAGGCCGCTTTCCGCGATTTCGGGCTCCTCGGCATGCAGCCGCAGTTCCGCGAACGCGCGGAAGGGGCATGCCGACTGCAGTGTCAGGACACGCGCCCCGCCATGAATCCTTTCCGTGGCGCCTAGGGAGGCGGCCTGTTCCGCGGGACGGAATTCCACGGTTGCGGGGTACTCCCGCTGCATCACGCGGCCGTATGTCCAGAGGGAGACCGCGGCATCGGAGACGGGACGATTGCGCATCAGGGGGGAAGGCAGCAGTTCCCTGTCCGCCTCGTTCGCGCTGCAGCTGAACACGGTGTCGCGCGCGATACCTTCGATACGGCGCGTGACGGCGTGCATCTGCGCGAGGTAACGTTCCGGCACGGCTTCGGTGATGCGCAGTGCGCGCTGCAGGACCAGAGGATGGTAGGGATGTATTCTGGCGGGAGGCGGCCACCGGTCCTCGTTCAGTCCGAGCACGCGCGCATGCCTGAAACCGAGTCCGGCGGTTTCGAGCATTCCCATGACCTGGACGGGCGCCTGATGGGTTTCCGGCTGGAAGATGCGCTCCCCGAGCATACGCCGGAGACGCGAGAGCATTTCCACGCCGGACATCGGGGCGAGGACGGTGTCGAAGGAAACGAATTCCTCCAGCAGTGTTTTCCAGCGACGCAACGCCTGGTATTCCCTGCTCGTAAGCACCAGGTCCCCCGGCCACCCGAGAGCGCGCAGCAGCGCGTCAATTTCTGTCGTCCACGCGGCTGCGCTGCGCGTCTGCTGCGCGGGCCGCGACTCCGCCATCGCTGCGAGCAGGGCGTCGTGCCCGGTATCGCTTCCGAGGAGCTGGACGATATCCCGGTGACGGAGCTGATCGACACCGCTTCTCCGCAATCGCAGTTCCATGCGTGCGCGAAGATCGGCGTGCCGGTCAGCCCCGTGGAAATAGGGACTGCGGAGCAGCGCACTGAGCGCGTCGGTCGGAACGCTGTGGCGCAGCAATTCCAGTGCCCACTGTGCGGCGGCGATGACCGGCTCGTCGGCGCAGCGGGATCCGAGCGAGAGTTCATACGGCATCCTGTCCTCCAGGTCCTCCACGCGCACGCCGGGGACGAGCACATCGCGGAAAACATTGTCCACCGTACTGCGCACCTGCTCGAGGGAGGGAACGACGACGGCGCAGTTGCTCTCTCCACGGAGGAGCAGTTCCCTGCACCACTGCGCGGCCGCGTGCACTTCCGCCTCGAAATTCTCATACCGGAGCAGCGGTCCCGCCGCAGGAGCATGCGCCGGCGCGTAGGTCGGCAGGCCGTCCCGGTGGCGCGTGTACAGCGCACGGAAACTGCGCATCGCGGCGTCGGGAAGAAGGTCGAAACCGGCCAGAAGCAGTTGCCGCGGGAGGAGATCAGGCTGCGCCCGCAGCAGGTCCATCGCCAGCCGGGGAAGCATCGAGGACGGGAGCAGTCCCTTTTCCCGCCATATGCGTCGAACATGGTCACGGACGTGCAGGTACGCGGCGCTGCCCTCGTTGCGATGCCGCTGAATATCCTCCTCGTCCATGAGCCAGGCGTGTTCAATTGCGTGCGCCTCCATCATCGTCGCGGAGAGCGTCTCGGTCTGCAGGACGCTGTCCCCCTCGCCCGATGCCTGGATGGCGTGTTCCCATGTCAGCGCCTCCTGCGCGGCGGTCAGGAGGCGGTCTCCCTGCAGCGCGGGCGCTTCTCCGAAAAGCAGCTGCCGTTCCACGAGTCCGGCGAGCCAGCCGCCAAAGGGTGCGATCCGCGGTACCGCCCATGCCCTGTGACCCGAGCGCTCCATATGCGCGTCGTAGCCGCGGCGGAGTTCGCGGGACAGGCGCTGCGTCGAGGTACACACGCTCCCTCCACGCGCAAGCAGTTGCCAGACAGTGTCCGCTGCCGTTTCCCTCTCGTCCGTACTCATCGACCGCACTCCCATCCCCGCAG
>JAVVFP010000017.1:0-15373 GCA_032250495.1 Bacteroidota bacterium
CGCCGTGGATGGACGGGCCATCGTGACCAATGAATGCCTCGAACCGCTGGTGGATACCGAACATATCTCTCTCGAGCAGAATCGGCCGAATCCGTTCAATCCCCAGACCGTCATCGAATTCAGCATACCGGAAGAGACGCATGTACGCCTGCTGGTGTTCGACCGCCATGGCAGGGAAGTTGCCGAGCTGCTCAATGAAGTCGTCGCTGCCGGACCCCACAGCGTCCGCTTTTCCGCGGAGGAGCTTCCCTCGGGAATGTATTTCTACCGCCTGGAAGCCGGCGCACAGTTTGAAGTACGCAAAATGATCCTGTCTCGATAACGAATGACCATATTTCCCAGGACACGACCGCCGCGCCGCGCCTGTGGCTGCCTGCTGCTACTCGTAGCGCTGTTGTTCGGCGTTTGCACTGCGCCTTCCCCCGCGCAGATTCCCGAATTCAGCGTCACCTGTACCGTGAATGCCCCGGACTCGGTGTTCTTCGACAAGGTCGATTTCAACCGCTACCTGCCCGGCATGTTCTCCATCGATGTCGAAGTCGTCAACCGCGGACAGCAGGCCGTCGATTCGCTCGTGGCGTTTCCGCGATCCAACGAACGCTTCACCATCATTGCGCCGGCCACGAAATTGCTCGCCGTTTCCTTCATGCCAGGCGACACGGTCCGAACGACATTTTCTCTGCAGGTGAATCCGCGCAGTATCAGCGGCTTCGACACAATCACGGTGTCCGTGTCCGGTCTCGGGGGCGCACGCGGTGAATGCAGCCGTGCGATATGGGTGGAAAGAGAATACAAGCCTGACAATGTCGTGCTCTGTCCCGCAACCGGTGACCTCAGTCTCCGCTTCGTCGACACGTTGGCGCGCTACGAACCGGAGCCCCTTCCCATTCCGTTGACCATTATCAACAACGGTGACGCACCGTCAAAGGAAACAAGACTTCTCTTCGCCTCCGTCGAAGGCGTCTCTCTCGCCGACGGACAGAGCGGTGTCCTGAATTTCGGTACACTGGCGCCTTCGGAACGCATCGACACCGTCTTCAATATCAAGGCGGTCGACCGCCTCGACAACACCACGGTCACGCTGCGCTTCGCCGTACAGGGAAAGGGGGGACTGGGCGAAAAAATCATCGAAAGTACCTGCGCGTTCGATCTCGACATTCCTCCCGTACGCCAGGTGTTCTTCGAACTGTTCTGCGAAAGCGCACCGGAAATCGAATTTGTCGATGGCGCATATCAACCCAATCCTTTCGACTGGACTGTCATCGTGAAAAACACCGGCGACAGCCGCGCGAAGAATGTCCGTGCCTCGATCGCCTTCCCCGACGCGTTTTTTCTCGAAGGCAATGCTACTGCGGAAATCGAAATCGGGGACATGGCGGCCCATTCGGAAACAGAGATTCGCTGGCGCCTCCGCGCCAGGGACGTCTACGAGGCTTTTCGCGGGGAAATCTGCGTCCTCGTGCTCGATGAATTCAACCGCCTGGCAAAGTGCTGCGACAGTGTCTATCTGCCGTCGGTGCGGGAACCGGAACTTTCCGCATCCTGCCTGATCCTTCCCGATACCATCCGTGTCGACAGGCAGACCGGCAGCTACCAGCCCTCGGATTTCCTGGTCGATATCGGAATACGGAATAGCGGCACGGACCCGGCGGACTCTGTCTACGCGGAGATTCTCATCACTGACCCGGACGTTCGCTTCGTCGCTCCGGCTGTTGCACGCGTACTGGTCAGCGAGGAATTGCTTCCCGCCGGGGTGGAAAATGTGCAGTGGCGTATCGCGCCGCTGCCGCTCGAAACTTCACGCGACCTGACCGTACGTGTTCGCGTCAGCAGTGCGAACTATCAGACCGTGACCACTGCCTGCACCGTTCATATCGAAGCCGCACTGGCACCGCAACTAACCTGCTCGGCATGGACTGCGCCGGAGGATACGCTGCATTACGGGCTTTCCACACTGGAATATGACGAATTGACGTTCACTGCGCGCGTCGGCAATTCTGGGAGCATCGCCGCTCGCGACATGGAAGCCACCATACTGCTCCCCCCGAACATCAGTCTGCCCGCCGCGGAATCCGCGGTCAAGTATCTCGGCCATCCCCTGCAGACCGATTCCTCGTGGACCGTGAAGTGGACGTTGCTGCCGGAAAAAAAACGCGACGGAACTCTCGACACCATCCGCGTCGAATTCCGCTCCGTCCCACACAGCAGTGTCTGCGGCGACTGGATTTTCATCGTCGGCATACCGCCGGTCACCGTGTTCACCATTCCATCGCATTACGTGGAGCGCTACGACCGGGAGTTCACGGCGCCGATACTTATCGACGAAGCCCAGGACAAGGATATCAAGGACATTGAAGTGTTTGTGCGCTACGATGCGAGTGAGCTGGAATTCCTCGGTTGGGAGCGTGATGAAACGCTGCTCGCCGACAACTGGAATATCAGTGCCCACGGCGGGAACGGCCTCGTCTCCTTCCATGCCGTTAACGGCAGCGCAGCGCTCGCGGGGGCCGGCGAACTGATTCGCATGCGCTACCGCGTACGCTTCGGCGACGGCGATGACGTCCTCCGCTGGTCCGTTTCACCACTCGAATTCGATTCCCTGGCGAGTACGATCAACCGCGGCAGCATTCTCGCACGGTATTATAACGGACAGGCCATCGTCAGCGGGGACTGCCTCTGGCCCCTGAAAGCTTCGGACGGTTACGTCATCACCGGCAGCCCCAACCCGTTCAATCCCGTGACAAGACTTCGATTCCGTCTTCCCGAAGCCCTGGAGATCTCGGTACGTATTTACGATGCGCTCGGTCGAGAGATCACGGTACTGCAGCAGGGGAGGCTTCCCGCCGGCACGCATGATCTCGTCTTCGATGGCGCAGGATTCACGAGCGGCACCTACCTTGCCGTCCTGCATGTCCACGGTCGTCCCGTTGCATCCTATCGCCTGCTCCTTCTCCGGTGAAACAGGCTTCCCGCACCCTGTTATCCCATCGTCCATTTTCCTATCATAGTCACTGCGATTCTATTCACACGCGACGATGCATGATACCGATGACACCGTACCGCCTTTTCTGCATTTTTCCGCACCCCGACGACGAGTCTTTCCTTATGGGGGGCAGCATTGCGGCATGCACACAGTCGGGGGACGCTGAAGTGTCGCTCTACACGCTCACCCGCGGTGAGCGCAGCCGCAACGCCGCTGCTCAAAACCTGAGACCGGAGGAAATCGCAGCGTTGCGCAGCAGGGAAGTGGTCGCCGCAGCGGAAATTCTCGGCATTTCGCAACACCGTCAGGGAAATTATCCGGACGGCGGACTACGTGATATCGATCCGCGTGTGCTGGAACGCGATATCACCGACAAAATCCGCACCATCAATCCACACGTGCTCTGCACCTTCGACATACAGGGGGGATCCGTGCACCCGGACCACATCACGATGCACCATGTCGTCAAGCGCGTCTTTCTCGAACTGCGAGAAGAAAACAGCACGCTGCAGCGGCTCTGCTTCTGCGTTCTGCCCCGGGATCGCGTTGCAGCATGGCCGCGGGCAGTGTTTGGCGTGGAGCGCGCCCGCATCGACGCTGTCATCCCTGTCGGCGCCTACCGCGAAATCGAGCAGGCCGCCGTGCGCGCGCATTACTCGGTTCGCAGGGATGTGGAAGAAAACAACTTCGACAACTGGATGTTCTGGGAAGAAGAGTATTTCAGTTTCTACGGGGAAGAATTCCAGCCAGCCGTGCAATCCCTTTTCCACGGCCTTCATCGCTAACACTTCATGGAGTGTTCCGTGAACGGAAAACACATCAGTCTGAATATGAACGTGCGTGGCCTCAAACCGTCCGCCACGCTCGCGATCAACGAGCGCAGCAACGCGCTGCGGCAGCAAGGGAAGAGAGTGTTCAAACTCGGTCTCGGCCAGTCTCCCTTTCCCGTTCCCGATGTTGTGGTTCGTGCCCTGCGGCATCATGCGGGAGAGAAGGATTACCTCCCGGTCAAAGGACTGCACGAATTGCGTGATGCCGTTGCGGATTTTCATCGGCGCAAGGACCATATCAATGCTTCGCCGGATGGTGTGCTCATCGGCCCGGGCTCAAAGGAATTGATGTTCCTTCTGCAGCTGGTGTATTACGGTGAGATCCTGCTCCCGACACCGTGCTGGGTTTCCTACGGACCGCAGGCCCAGATCATCGGCCGCAATGTGCGTCTTATTCAGACGAGTTACGAGGAACGCTGGCGTATTACAGCGGAACGCATGGTCGAGTATCTCGAGCAGGAAAACGACACCTACCGTCCCCGGCTGCTGATTCTCAACTACCCGGGCAATCCCGATGGTGACACCTACTCGATGGAAGAACTGCAACGTCTTGCAGAAGTGGCACGCGAGTACGAGATCATCCTGCTCTCCGATGAAATCTACGGTCAGCTCTCCCATCAGGGGGGACATTTTTCCGTTGCGCGCTTCTATCCGGAGGGTACCATCATCAGTTCTGGGCTTTCGAAGTGGTGCGGAGCAGGAGGGTGGCGGCTCGGCACCTTCACCTTCCCGAAACAACTGTCCTGGCTGCTGGACGCCATGGCCGCGGTAGCGAGTGAAACCTTCACCTCGGTGAGCGCGCCAATACAGTACGCAGCGGTACAGGCATTCAGGGGGGGACCGGAAATAGAAGAATATCTCAGCCACGTCCGCCGCATTCTCCTCCTCCTCGGAACGCACAGCGCGCAGATCCTGCAGGAGGGCGGCATCCGCGTCCATCTCCCGAACGGGGCCTTCTACCTTTTCGCCGATTTCTCTCCCTTCCGGGAGCTGTTTGCCGAACGCGGGATACGGGACAGCAGGGAACTCGCCGAACGCCTCCTGCTCGATACCGGCGTGGCCATGCTTCCCGGCGCGGACTTCGAGCGTCCGCCCGGCGAACTCACGGCCCGCCTTGCCTATGTCAATTTCGACGGGGCCGAAGCTCTCGCCGCCAGCCGTACCATCGCACTCGACCACCCGCTGCCGGACAGTTTTCTCGAAGAACACTGTGCGGATACTCTTGAAGCGATGTCACGCATCACCGATTGGGTGCGTCACCAGTAAGCGACGCCCGGAAATCAGTTCTGCGCGAAGCGGGCGACGGCTTCCTTGCCGAAATTGACGGCGACCAGCTTCGAAACACCCTCTTCCTCCATCGTCACCCCATAGAGCGTGTCCGCCGCCGCCATGGTGCGCTTGTTGTGAGTAACCACGATGAACTGCGTGTTCGAGGAAAAATCCTTCAGGATTTTGATGAAACGATCGATGTTCGCGTCGTCCAGCGGCGCATCGACCTCGTCGAGGATGCAGAAAGGACTCGGCTTGACAAGGTAGATGGCGAAGAGCAGCGCGATGGCGGTGAGCGTTTTTTCGCCTCCGGAAAGCATGTCGATGGAGTGGGGGCGTTTGCCGCGTGGCTTTGCCACGATGTCGATTTTCGCCTCCAGGGGATCCTCGTTTTCCTCGAGAAACAAATCGGCCTCGTCACCCTCGTCAAACAGCGACTTGAAAATCTTGATGAAATTCTCCCGCACCTGCGCGAAGGTCTCCGAAAATTTCTGTTTGGCTGTCTCGTTGATCTCGCGAATCGTATCCTTGAGCGTCTGTTCGGACTGTATCAAATCCTCTCGCTGCGTGGTGAGAAGATCGAGTCGATCCTTCTCATCCTTCCATTCCTCGAAAGCGAGCGGGTTGACCGGACCGAGCGCGCGGATTTTCTGTCGCAGGTCGTTGATTTCTTCTTTCGCCTGAGCGAGATCGAACACGTCATCTTCCTCGGCGGTCCCGCGCTGGAGTTCCATCTCGAACTCGTCGCGCGCATGTTCCTGCAGGGAAGCGATGCGCTGCTTGATTTCGCTGACCTTCAATTCGATTTCGTGGACGAGGTTGATGTTCTGATTCTGCTTCTGCCGTTCTTCGTGCAAAGTCTTCTCGATGTTGCGCGATTCGTTGCGCTTCGCCTCCAGTTCCCGCTCGATGACCGACACTGTTTCGCGCGATCGTCCCTGGGTCTGCTCCATGTCCGTGAGGCCGTCCCGCAAACCGGCAATTTCATCGACAAGACTCGCGGCATGTTCCTCTGACTGCACGATTTCCCTGGCGGCATGTTCGAGCGCCTGTTCCGTTTCCTGCAGCGTCGTACTCAGTCGTTCGAATTCGTTGCGCAGGTTCTGAATTTCACCTCGCTTCTGCACCACTGCAAGATTGGCGGCGTTGACTTCTTCATTGCTGCGATTGTACGCTTTTTCAAGTTCGGCAAGGACTTCCCCCTCCTGGCGCACCTCGTTCTCTACGCCGTCCTGCTGTCCACGCAGCTCAGCTATTCTCGGATCGAGTTCGGCTTCCCGCGCCTCGATTTCATTATACTCGTCCTCGAGCCGCTCTCGTTCCTCCCTGTTTTTTTCAAGGCTGCGCTCGAATTTTTCGATCTCGAACATCATCTGCGCCACCTGGCGCTCATACGCAGACAGTTCCTGCTGGGTCTGCTTCATGTTTTCAGCGAGCGTCTTCAGATCGATGGCGCCATAGTCCAGGTTTTTCTCTTCCAGCAGTTCCTGGTTTTCCAGCAACTTGCCTTTCAGGGTTTCGACTTCGCGGGAGAGAGCAGCGATCTGATCTTTCTTGCCGATCATGCTGCCCTCGTCCTGGCCGTGGCTTCCGCCGCGGACCAGGCCATTGCTGTCGAAAATATCTCCACCCTGCGTGACGCAGCGGATATCGGGATATTCACGTATGCAGCTGTTGGCAACTTCAGCGTCGCGTACGATCAGCACATGGCGCAGAAGCATGGAGAAGAGATCGTTGTACTGCGGTTCGTAGCGAACCAGATCGATGGCCCATCCGAGTATGCCGTCGCCCGCGATGGGGAAGGTGGATACGGACGACGCGGGCAGCCGCGACAGTACGGCAAACGTGGCCTTGCCCTTACGGTACTCCTTGAGGTTCTGCAGTCCGCTGATCGCCTCGGAGACATCGTTGACCAGTATGTAATGTGCGGCGTCACCGAGGATGGCTTCGATGGCTACACGCAAATCTTCACGCGTGTTGATGGCATCGGCGATGGTTCCGTAACGGGATGTGGCCCAGCCACGGTTGCGAAGAAGATGCTGCACGCTCTCGTTGTATCCCTCAAGGCGATCGACCAGTCCGTTGAGAAAGTCGATGCGTGTCATCTTCTCACCGATCAGTCCCTGGATTTCGAACGCCCTGTTCTGCAGCTGGTCGATTTCCCCGCGCAGCGCCTGCTTCCGCTCGTCCATGAGATGGAACTCCCGCTCCGCCGCGAGTACCGTCTCGGAAAGCGCCGCCTGTCCCGCGTTCTGCTCCTCCATGCGGCCACGCAGAGCGCCGAGATTCCGTTCCGCCTCAGCGTCCTCCTCCGCGAGGCGGGCAATCACGTTGTCTATGGTCTCGCGTCGCGCAATGAGCTTCTCCTGCTCGTTCTCCTCATGCGCGATCTGCTGCGTGAGCTGCAGACGGCGCTGCTGCCGCGTCTCAGCCTGCAACTTCTTCTGCGACACCTGTTCCTCGATGGCGATATGAGACGCCCGACATTGGTTGCTTTTGCTTTCCAGTTCCGTCAACGCCGCCGCGTTGCTTTCGAGCGCAACAGTGAGCTGTGTTTTCTTCGCCACAGTATCAGATATACGGATCTCGTAGTTATCTTTATCCTGGCGCAGCCGATCGGCGCGCTGCAGGAGGGAACGTTCGCGTTCCTCGCTGACCAGCAGCTGCTGGCGTGTTTCGTTGATGCGTGAAAGCAGGCTGCTGTAGCTTTCGCGCTCAGCCTGCAGACGTGACTCGATCTCATCTTCTTCGTTGCGGTAGGCTTCGAGCAGGGCCTCCTCCTCGCCCATACGCTGTCCCATCGTATCACGTGCGAGGATGGTGCTTTTCAGTCGCTCTTCCAGCGGTTCGAGGCGACGGAACAGGTTGTCATAATCCCGCTGCATGACGTCGAGTTCAAGGACGCGCAGCCGTTCCAGGTATTCGTTGTAGCGCTCCGCTTTCTTTGCCTGGCGGTTCAGCGAATTGACGGATTTGCCGACTTCGGTGATGATGTCGTCGACACGGAGGAGATCCGCTTCAACGTCGCTGAGCTTGCGCAGCGCTTCTTTCCTGCGTGCCTTGTACTTGGTTACTCCCGCTGCCTCCTCGAAGAGTCGCCGCCTTTCATCGACTTTATCGCTGAGTATGGTTTCCACCATCTTGAGCTCGATGACGGAATACGCGTTGGCCCCCATGCCGGTGTCCATGAAGAGGTTCAGTATATCCTTCAGCCGGCAGGTAGTCCGATTCAACATGTACTCGCTCTCACCAGAGCGGAACACCCTGCGCGTTATGGTCACCTCGTTGTAATCGAGCGGAAGAATTCCTCTGTTGTTCTCTATGGTCAGCGACACCTCGGCGAGTCCGATGGGTTTCCGCATCTTCGTGCCGTTGAAGATGACATCTTCCATCTTGTCGCTGCGCAGTGTAGAGTAACGCTGTTCGCCGAGAGCCCAGCGCAGGGCATCGACGATATTTGTTTTCCCGCAGCCGTTCGGTCCTACGATCGCAGTGATACCATCGTTGAGCACGACGTTGGTTTTATTGGCAAAGGATTTGAACCCGAGAATTTCGAGCTTGCTTAAATACATATTCTATCTCAAAAGGGAAGTATCAGGATACGTTCTGCGCGATCTGCCACCAGAGGTCGACATAGTAGCGCAGGTAGGCGAATATTTCGTATTCACCGTTGAGCGAAAGTAGCCATGCCGTCATTCCCGCCAACATCAACGTGTATCCCCCGATATAAAAGAAGAGCGGCCGAACGTCGAAGACGATAGCCGTTCCCTTGAGAATGCGACTGATGATCCAGGCATGGAATACGATGTATACGATGATCGCTACCGCTTCGAGCATGGGCAGGTCGAGGACGCGATACAGCACCATGCCGAACGGAGCGAGTATGATAATCGGGAGAACGGACCACATGCTCACGCTGAAGGCGTCGAAAAGAAATACTTTTTTTCGCGTAATCCATGCCGTGAGGCGAAGCAGCAGCGTGAAGAGCAGAAGCAGCACGAAAAGCAGCACTGTCAGCACAAGGGTATTTTCCAACGGATTCCACGCAGCATAGTTCAGCCACTGTTTCAGCCAGGTCGTGTGTACAAACTGCGAGAGCACCTTTTCGACAAGAATGTTCATCCGCCAGTAATAGAGGATATTGGCAAACAGCAGTGATGCCGTCAGGGAGCCGAGAAGTCCGACCATGGAAGTCTGGAAAAGTGAGAGCATGCGCTGATCGCGCACGTCCGCGAAGAAGTTATACGGCCGCAGGAACGAGCGAACCACATTTTCACGGAAGCGGCGGAAGAGGTTATACACCGCGGCGAAGATAAAGATAATGAGTATGCCCAATACCACGAAGCTCATCGGGTGCTCCTCCTCGTGGTTGCCGGTCACCAGCACGGGCGGCTTTTCATTATTGAAACTGGTTTTCAGGACATCGTACGCGATGCGCTTCTGTCTGAAGCGGTCGACCACTCCGGAGGTCGCCGTGTACTGGTGAACGCGGTCGACGGCCATGATCGGTCGTGCCACCGCCCAGTCGGTAAACGAGTGCACGATGAGTCCCTGATACCCGAGATCACGTATATCGCTGTAGAGCTGCAGGAAAAACTGCCCCTGCGCATCAATCGACCGCGGATCGCTGTAGCCATTGTAGTTCTGTATCTGCACCGGATACATCATAGATGAGACGACAACAGGCATGTCCCCGCGCCTTTCGGCGAGCGTTGCGAGAAGAGAGGAAACCACCGCGGTGGACTGAGGCTCGACATCCAGTCCGACAAAATCGCAATACGGCGGCAGCTCCGCTGGAAGGGTGGAAGCGAAACTGACGTAGCGCAGCATCCTGTCCACCTGTGGTGCGGCATCATGCAAGTCCTTGAGAAACTCATGGAGAACCGGTGAATCATCGAGCACGGACTGGGCGAAACCCACTCCCGCCATGGACGCGTGATTGTAGTCGCGTGCGATCAGTTCGCGCAGCACGTTTTTTGCAGAGGTATGAATACCGACTTTCGACAACAGCGCGTCAGGCGCGCTGCGCAGCGGCAGGTCGTGGAAGACCAGGATGCCGTAACGATCGCAGAGAGAGAGAAACACCGGGTGAGTGGATCCTGAAACGAGGCGCACGGCGTTGATGCCGAGGTTTTTCATCATCAGCACGTCCCGCTCCATCTCGTCGAGCGAGAGACTTCGTCCATGTCTCGGGGAATCCTCCATGTACGACACGGCCTTGAGAAACAGCGATTTCCCGTTCACCTGCAAACCACTTTCTCGCATGCCCACACTGCGGAAGCCGATGTGCTGAATGTGCTCATCGAGCACGACGCCGCCGCGGGACGTCCTCTGACGCAACACGTACAGATTCGGCGCCTCCGGCGACCACAGCCGCATCCCGGGAAGCGTCATGGATATCTTCACTTCACGCAGCCGGTCCGATTCCACTTCCACGCGCTGTGTCTCGCTGGCCGCAAGGACCAATCCTGTCACCGGGTCGAGTACCTCGATCATGTGATTCACTGCCGTACGTCCGAAACTGCTCCCACCGCCGGTGGTATCACCCGGCAGGGAGGAGACCTCTCCGGAATTGAGAAGCGCGCGGTAACGCAGGGTGACCGGGCGGCCCTCACCGCTCACTTCCGTCGAAACATAGGATTCCTGTACCCAGACGCCGCGGTGCGCGACAATGCCGATGTCATGCACGATGCCGCCGTAATTCAAGCGATCCCAGATCTGCTCGTACAGGGGTACGGTTTCATGCGTGTCCAGAAAATTATGCACCGTGATCGTGATCGTGTTTTTCCCCGGTCGGATCACCCCGGGAGATATCTTGAAATTGAATGAAGTCAGTCCGGCATGTTTCCCGACAAACTGATCGTTAATACTTATTTCACAGTAATACGAAATGCTCAATGCGACAAGCTGGAACACGGACGATGCCGCAGCCGCCCGGGAAACGTTGAATTCCCTGCGGAAAACCACCTGGTGATGCCCGCTGAAAGACGACGGTACCGTCACGCCACTCCACTTGTCATCCCCCTTGCTCCGGTACTCCCAGGTGCCATTCAAATCTATGACGCTGCGGTGCGCGGTCGGCGAGAGTATACCCATGCTCAGGTCCGTCGGCAATGCACGACGTTGTTCGAAAAATTTCGGCTGGGAAAGTGCCGGGAAGACGACGAAGCAAGCCAGCAGCACGAAAAAAACGGCGCTGCGACGCGTGCGTTGCGTAAGGATGTGATCACTATGCTGCATAGATACTACCGTATAATGATGCAAGAGAGTAAATTTACGAAACCATGCCCAAGGAACAAAGCGGAAAGCTCTCCTCCGGAAGCGGCCAATCATGGTTTTCATTCTCCCGAGAATCCGCGCTCCGGGGAATACCTCTGCAAAGATTCAAACCATGCCTCTACCCGGGAAAAACACGTAAAACGATAATAAACATGTACATAGATGAATTCTCTCCCCAATATGCCAGTTCTTGGGAGTTTCCATGCAAATTCGGTGCTTTTTTCAGTCCCGTACAACAATCTGCACACGCACACCCCGAGACAGGAGGAAAGCGGCGCCGCTCTTCGTGTAATCGGAACTGCGTATTCGACAACCCTTCAGTAATATATCACCGCACGCACAATTACTCCCTGAAAAGGCGAAACAGTTTTCAGCATGACCTGAGGGAGAACCGGGGTCCGAACCCCACTTCCAGGGAAGAGGGCTGCGATGCATTTCGAACAGCACACGCGTCCCGATAATACAACGTACTTGTTTGTCTTCGAGTTGTGTGCCTCCTGTGGGTGAGTGTTTCACGTGAAACAAAAAAACAAAACCCCCTCCAACGGGAGGGGGTTCTGTTTCACGTGAAACAGCCTTACTCAGAATTTCTTCTTTTTGCTGGCCTTGCGCATTTTCTCCTGCTCCTTCGCCTTCTCCTGCATGGAGGCCATGGTGCGTTCCGTCCAGCCCGCCTTTTTCTTACCACCTTTCGGGGTCACCTTCGTGAGTGGTTCGTCTGCGTGTCTTTTGTTGATCAGGTACTGCTGACCGATCGAAAGGATGTTGAACATGAAGTAATAGAGGTTCAGTCCGGAGGGGAAGGAGTTGAAGAGTATCCAGAACATTACGGGCATGATATAGATCATCGTTTTCTGGCGCGGGTCCTTCACCGACATTTTCTGTTGCACGAACATTGTCGCCGCCATCATCAGGGCCAGGCCGCTTATGAAGCTCATGCCGAGCACGGGAATTTTCATCGGGAGATCGATGAGGATATCGGGTGCGGAGAGATCTGTAATCCAGAGCATGAAAGGTTCGTGGCGAAGCTCAATAGTGGAGCGGAAGATGGTAAACAACGCGAAAAGAATGGGCATCTGAAGTGCCATTGGCAAACATCCGCCCGCCGGGTTCACCCCGTATTCCTTGTAGAGCTTCATCATCTCCGTATTCTGCCGCTGCTGATCGTCCTTATACTTCTCACGCATTTCGGTGATCATGGGCTGAAGTTTCTGCATTTTCTGCATCGAGCGCATGCTGCTTTTCGTCAGCGGGTAAAGCACGAGCTTGACGATGATGGAGAAAATGATGATGACGATACCGTAATTCGGAATGAAGCTATGCAGAAAGCCGAACAGAGGCATGACAAAGTATTCGGAGAATGGACGCACAACAAACTCCCAACCGAGGCTTAGGATTTGTTCGAGTCCTTCATGCTGCGCTTTCAGGAGGTCATAGTCCATCGGACCGATGAAGATCGTGAACTTCGAGACCTCGAGGTTCTTCCCGCGATACTTGACCTTGATACCAGCTTCGTATATTTCCCGCTGACCCTCATTGGGTTGTGGGACCATGATGCCTTCGACATAGGCGCCGCTTCCCGTGAAATCATCACGTGTGATCAGTGCGGAGAGAAAATACTTGTTGTTTATCGAAATCCACTCGGTTTCGCCCTGGAGGTTTTCTTTCAGGCGCTCCTCTGCGTCGTCTGCGTTGAAGGAATTCCTGTTGTTGTCTACATACGCATTCGCTTCGGAGAAACTGGCCTCTTCCACGCTGTTGCGTTCCGAGTGCGCGGGGGAGTGTATGGTCACCTGATACTCGTAGTTGGCAACGACTTCACTCATGTTGATCATCTCAACATCCATATCGACGTTGTAGGATCCGTTGCGCACGACGTATCGCTTGACGAGAGCGATACTGTCACCGCGAACAGGTAGTACGGCCTCCACAGTATAGCTCATGGAATCGGAGAGCGTCACCGTGCCGCCCTCGGGGTATCTCGAATAACGGAAATAAAGATCTTTTGTGTCTATAAACCGGCCATCGGAGCTCGCAAAAACGACATTGTAGTCACTCTGTCTCGTCCAGTCGATCAGCTGCAGGGGATTGCCCCGCCAGGTATTGAAGTTATTGAGCGTCCAGCGCTTGATGCTCCCGCCCTGGCTTGAAAATTCGACATCGAATTTGTCCGTTTTCACCGTGAAGGAGTAATCGTTCCCCTCACCGAGATGCGAAAACCACTTTCCATAGCGCAGTGCGCCTGCTGCCGCGGCACTGCTGTCCCCGGCGGCCGTATCGATGGCGTCCGCCGTGTTATTTTCCGAGACTGCATCCGCTGTGGCACCTTCCAGGACAGCGTCCTCACGGGATTGCTCCTGTTTCTGCTGTTCGATCGACTGCTGTTCGGCTGCCTGTTGCTTCTGGATTTCCTCTGGTGACGGTGCTGTATAAAACATCCAGGCCACGAAGAGGATGGCGATGATGATGAAACCAATGATGGCTTGTCTGTCCATGCTTACATCTACTTGTTTTTATTGGTTTTATGGGACGGGGTCGTACCCGCCCTCATTCCAGGGGTGACAGCGTAGAATACGTTTTGTCCCCATCCAGCTGCCCTTCGCCGGACCGTGCTTTTCAATCGCTTCCATCGTGTACGATGAGCATGTGGGATAAAACCGGCAAGAAGGCGGAAAAAGAGGAGAGATCGCCATTTGATAAAAGCGAATCAGAAATACGAGTACTGCTGTAATGGCTCGTTTCATGCTGCCTGCAGCTTCTCCTCTACTCCGTTGAGAATATTGCGCATTGCCTCGTCTACTTCAGCGAAGGCCAGGTGCCGACCCGTTTTCTGCGCGTTCAGGAGAAACACGCAGCGCAGAGTAATCTTCTGCTGCTGGCACAGGAAGCGAAGATCGGATTGCCGCTGCCGGAAACTCTCGCGCAGAAGGCGGCGCACCCTGTTTCGCTGCACGGACGACCGTGCCTTTCTAACAGCAAATCCCACCGTACACTGGTACGGTGGGATTTCCCGCTTTATATCGAAGTAACATCGAACATTTCCACTCTGCACGTACCTTCCGCGGGAAAGCACGCGCCCGAATGCCCGATATCCGCGAAGGATTTCAGATTTTGATAATCGATGACGGGGCGTGTTATCGATGCTGCGGTTCGTCACTGACAGTGAGTTTCCAGCGGCCCTTTGCACGCCTTCTCGCAAGCAGCTTGCGTCCGTTCTTTGTGGCCATGCGTGCGCGGAAGCCGTGCTTGTTTCTTCTTTTCCGATTACTGGGCTGAAATGTACGTTTCATGTTGCATCAAGTCGTTTAATGATATTCCTTACAGAACTACAAAGTTATGGATATCCGATGCTAAAAATCAAGAGCAAAGCTCATGATTTTCTGCGGAGAATATATATAAATACGGGAGCGCCGAGAGCCGCGGTCACTGCTCCTACCGGAAGTTCCGAAGGAGCGAGCATACTGCGCGCGACAATATCGGAAATTATCAGGAAGGAGGCCCCTGTGAGAAAGGAAGCTGGAAGCAGCAGCCGGTGATCGGGACCGAAAAGACGGCGACACATGTGGGGGATAATCAAGCCGACGAAGCCGATGGCCCCGGAAAAACTGACGACGGCCGCGGTGATCAGGGAAGCGATCATGTATAGCTGCAGCGTGGTAGCGCGCGGGGAAACGCCGAGGTGTCGGGCGGCGGCGCTGCCCAGTGCGAGCACATTCATACGACCCGCCAGGAGCAGTGCCCAGAGGGTGAGTGGAAGCACGACAGGGAGCAGAATGAAGATCTCATTCATCGTGGCATTTCCGAGAAAACCGATAAGCCAGTACAGCGCGCTTCTCACGGGCCGGTCGAGTGTTGAAACGAGCGCAAGTATGACGGCGGAGAGAAAGGCGCCTATCATGACGCCGCTCAGGAGAAGCGTATTGTCCTGAACCCTGCCGCGGGCACCCAGACTGTATACGACGACAACGACGAGGGTGGCGCCGACGAAGGCGAGAAGGGGTTGGGCGAAGAG
>JAVVFP010000018.1:0-15350 GCA_032250495.1 Bacteroidota bacterium
ATGCGGATGAAGGGGGGCCCGGAGAAGAGGAGACGCACCGGTATTTCCTCTCCCTCGGCGAACGCGTCTGCGGCGCACTCGACGCGGTCGGCTATGCGTTCTGCAAGGGCGACGTCATGGCGCAGAATCCCCGCTGGTGCCGGCCGCTGGCCGCGTGGAAAAAGTATTTCTCCGATTGGGTGCGTGCGGCGAATCCGCAGGACCTCTTGGAGGTCGGCATCTTTTTCGATTTTCGCCGCGTCTCCGGCGACGACAAGCTGACCGTACAGCTGCGGGACCACCTGTTCTCGGCGCTGCGCGGAAACACCTCGGTGTTCCTGCATCTGTCCCAGAACGCGATCCGCGTCAAACCCCCGACCCGGCAGCTGAAGTCCGAAGAGCGGATCGACAGCAAGTGGGCGCTGCTTCCCATCGTGGACCTCGCCCGCATCTACGCCCTGAAAAACGACATCCGTGAGACGGGTACGCGCGAACGCCTCGCGCGGCTCTACGAAATCGACGTATTCTCCCGCGTCCGCTACCGCGACATCGACCAGGCGTATCGCTTCCTCATGACGCAGCGCCTGCGCCGGCAGGCTTCCCTGATCGAACGCAACGCGGCGCCGGACAATCAGATCGACACGCACGACCTGGCCGACATCGAGAAACTCGCACTCCGCAGAGTGCTGTCGCAGACAGAGGAGTTCCAGGAGAAACTGAGCCTGGATTTCAAAGGGACGCTGTAGACGCGCACGCGGATTCGCTGCAGGCGCACGCGGGGTTTGCTCAATCCTTCAGCGCGTGGTCGACGAGGCGGTCGAAGAGGTCGGCCGCCGGCGCGAGCAGTTCGTCCGGGAAGTCATACCATCCGCTGTGCAGGTGAGGGTGCTCGGTGCCCGCGCCCAGTCCGAACAGCGCACCGTCGTAGCGATGTGTGAAGTGGGCGAAGTCCTCCGACCAGGGGAAGGGCTGCGCGAGTTCTTCGACGGGCATGCCGCCGTCCTCCGCCGCCGCGCGTATCATCGCCACGCAATCGGACGCATTCTGTACCGAGGGAAATTCCTCTTTCCATTCCAGCGTACATTCCAGTTCGCGTTCAACGGACATGCCGCGGGCCGCTTCCCCGGTCTGCGTTTTCATGAAGGACATGAAGTCGTCACTGTCCGAGCGCAGCGTGGCGAGCAGGCGGGCGTCGCCCGGCGTCGTACCGAAGGCCTCGCTGCCGGCGGCGAGGTGGATAATGGTGCTGACCGCGCGTGCCTGCTGCGCGGCCGCCGCGTCGGGCAGGGACATGATGCGTTCGGCGAGTCGCAGCAGCACGGGGACGGGCGTGTTGCCGCGTTCGGGTTCGGCGGCGTGGCTGGTGCGGCCGGTCAGGCGGATGTCCACTCCGCTCGACGCCATGGCGAAGGCTCCCTCGCGCAGCAGCACCGCGCCGCGCGCGTGGCCCGGAATGTTATGCAGGGCGAACACCCTGCGAGGCGCGAGTGTGTCGAACAGGGCGTCCTCGAGCATGGCCGCGGCGCCCTGCCCGGTTTCCTCCGCTGGCTGGAAGAGCACGGCCACCGGGGCCGGGAGAGACGACTGCCGTCGGGCGATGCGCTCGGCCGCGCCGACCAGAATGCTCATATGTCCATCATGTCCACAGAGATGTGCGGTGCCTTCGCGGCTGCTCGCATAAGGGAGATCGCCCAGTTCCCGTATGGGCAGCGCGTCGAGATCAGCGCGCAGCAGCACACCCGGCCGCTCCGTGCCCCCGTACAGCGCCACGATGCCATGTCCCGCGATGTCCGTGTGCAGCGCTGCGGGACGTGAGGCCTCGAGCAGGCGTGCGATATGCGCGGCGGTCTCACGTTCTTCGCCCGAGCGCTCGGGATGCGCGTGGAGATGGCGGCGCAGCTCTTTGAGTTCTGTCATGATATGGTCCTTTCCCGTGCATGCATGGATGCCGGTAAGGTCGGGATTTTCACCACGCACCGCAAACCCTGTCCTCACGTGCCATCCGCGGGCGGTGGAATGGAAAAAGGCGTGCGCGCGTAGGTGTCGTTTCCCGGGTTTTCGTAGTTTAGGGGATGCCGCGCCCGCGGCGAACATGCCATTATCGCAGTGGAGAACGATGACGCAGCAGTCCGTGACCGCCGGGTCGCATATCGAACTCAGCACCTCCGCGCTGAAGCGGAACATCAGTTACCTCAAGAAACGCATCGGTTCGCGGAGCCGTTTCGTTTCGGTGATCAAGGGAAACGCCTACGGGCACGGTATCGAGGATTACCTGCCGCTGGCGGAGCAGTGTGGCGTGCGCAGTTTCGCCATTTCCGACTCCGCCGAAGCAGAGCGGGCCTGCAGGGTGCGGCAGTCCGGAACCGAGCTGATGATCATGAACATGATAGACGCCGCGGATCTCGTCTGGGCGCTGGAGCACGATGTATCCTGGTACGTGTTCGATTTCGACCGTCTGCAGTCATCGATCGACGCGGCGCGGAAGACGGGCAGGCGGGCATCGATACACATCGAAGTGGAAACCGGCTTCAATCGTACGGGCTTCGTTCCTGCCGATATCGGTCGCGTGATCGACGTGTGCCGCGAGTACGCGGAGTATCTCGACCTCGCCGGCGTATGCACGCACTTCGCCGGGGCGGAGAGCATTGCGAACTATTACCGCATACAGGAGCAGCGCACGGTCTTCGCCCGCGTCCGCGGACAGTTCGAGGCCGCGGGACTGCGTCCCCGGGCCTATCACGCCGCCAGCTCCGCCGCCGCGCTGACCTATCCGGAGACCGCGCACGACCTCGTGCGTTTCGGCATCGCACAGTACGGCTTCTGGCCCAGCATCGAGACGCGCATTCAGAACATGATGAACGGCGAGACGCGCTTCAGCAAGGATCCGCTGGCGCAGGTACTGACCTGGAAGAGCCACGTGATCGCACGGCAGGAAGTGCGCACGGGTGAATACGTCGGCTACGGCACGAGCTACCTCGCGCAGCAGCCCACCTCGGTGGCCGTCATTCCCGTCGGCTATTACCATGGCTACAGCCGCAATCTCAGCAATCTCGGACACGTGCTCATCCGCGGCCACAAGGCGCCCGTGATCGGCATGGTGAACATGAACATCATCACCGTGGATGTGACCGCCGTACCCGCCGCCACCGTGGGCGACGAGGTGGTGCTCATCGGCAAGCAGGGCCGTCACCGGATTACGGTCAGTTCCTTCTCCGATCTCGCGAACTACGTCAATTATGAAATGCTGATCCGCCTGCCCTACGAAATCCCGCGAAAGATAGTCCCCTGACGCAGTCGCGCCTTTTTCCCGCCGCAGGCGGAACTCTTCTTCCCGCATTCGCCATTCTACATACATATCCTTCCGCACCGCGGAGCGGATACACCTGCTGTCACACGTATATAATAGATAGATGAACACTCGCATTCTCTCCCTGCTCAGGCGCGCCGTGCTACCCGCGGCCATCGTCCTGCTTCTCGTATCCTGCACCGAAGACGAGCCTGCGGCTCCCGTCGCGCAGAACCCCACAGCAACCTTCGCCGTATTCTCCGACCCGCATTATTACGCGCCATCGCTCGGGACGGGCGGCGCGGCGTTCGAGGCTTACGTGGCGGGGGACCGGAAAATGATCGCCGAGAGTCACGCCATCACCGAAGCGGCCGTAGAGGCGCTTCTGCAGAGCAGCGCGGAAATCATCATCGTTCCGGGCGACCTGACCAAGGACGGCGAGCGCGCCAGCCACGAGGCCTTCGCGGGCTTCATGCAGCAACTCGAAGCCGCGGGAAAGAAAGTGTTCGTCGTTCCCGGAAATCACGACGTGCGCAATCCCGCCGCCGTCGGTTACCAGGGAGACGACGCCGTGCCGGTGGCGACGGTCACCGAGCTGGAGTTCGCGCAGATCTACGGCGCCTTCGGCTACGACGAGGCCATCGCGCGTGATCCTTCCTCGCTGAGCTACGTGGCCGAGCCCGTCGACGGGGTGTGGGTGCTGGGCATGGATCCCTGCCGCTACAGTGAAAATGAAGGACGCGGCTACCCGGTGACCGGGGGACGATTCACGACGGAGACCGAGAGCTGGATCAAGGCGCGGCTCGCTGAGGCGCAGGCGCAGGACAAGACGGTGTTCGGCGTGATGCATCACGGACTGCTCGAGCATTTTCCGGGACAGAAACTCAATCCGGTTTCCTCGGATTACGTGGTGGACGATTACGCGCGGTTGTCGGCGGATTTCGCCGCGCTGGGCATGCATATCGTGTTCACCGGCCACTTCCACGCCAACGACATCGCCATGCGGCAGACGGGGGACAGCTTTCTCTACGACATCGAGACCGGCGCGCTGGTGACCTGGCCGAGTCCCTACCGCATCGTGCAGCTGACCGCGGACCGCCGCGTGCGCGTCGAAACGCGGCGTATTGCGTCCATCAATTATGACACCGGCGGCAAGGACTTCCAGGAATACGCGCGGGATTACCTCGAGAACGGCATGAAGGAACTTGTCACCTACGTGCTCGTGCAGCAGTTCGGTCTGCCCGAGGCCGTGGCCGCCACGCTGGCGCCGGTGACCTCCGGCGCCTTCACCGCGCATTTCGCCGGAGATGAGCAGATGACGGCAGAGGCACAACTGGCCATCGCGGGACTCAAGTCCGCCGGCGACGCGAATTCCCTTTTCCTCGCCACCGCACTCGAGACGCTGTACACCGATCCGCCTCCCGCGGACAACACCCTCGTCATAGATCTCGAAACCGGCAGCGCACAGTAGAATTATTCTCCACCGGTGGGGAGTAATTGTCCATGTCGGCAGTAATTACTCACCGGTGGGTGGTAATTGTCCGTCGCGGCAATAATTACTCACCGGTAGGTGGTAATTGTCCGTCGCGGCAGGAATTACCCGACAGTGGCAGCATTATTCTTCCGCAGGGAAGATTTTTCCGGATTTTTCAGAATATCTTATCGGTGCGCAAAAACGGGCGGGGTGCTCGTCGTCGAGAAATTCGAGGGTGCGGTCAAATCCGTGGTCAAGCCGGTGTTTGGCTGATTTCACTCGAGGTGCCGCAGGTCAAAGGCGAGGAGCACGTTGACGCCGAGACGCAGCTTCTGCTCCCTGACCACGTCTGAATACGCCCCTCCCAGGAAACCGCTGTGCCATTTCCCGTCCATGAATCGCGTGGTCGAGGCGACGGTGAGTTCGGGCCGCAGGCTGACGAGATCGTTGAGGTGTATGAGCATGCCGAGTCCGCCGAGGACGTAGGTATCCGCATTGCCCTGGATATGTCCGCTGCCCCCATAGCTGAATAGAACAAACGGGGTCACCCCGGGGGAAGCGGGGAAGTGAACGCCCGCGAGGAAACCGAACTGCTCGTATTCCGAATGCGACCAGCTGACCAGCGTACTGTAGAGCAGGCCGAACTTGAAATACGATCCGAAATTATACCCGAGTTCGGCGCGCAGTCCCTGGACATTTCCCCAGCCGCCCGCAAGGTATGCCGTGCTGCTGTAGGATGAGGGAGGTCGCTGTCCGTGGAGGTGGACGAACTGCGGGCGGTCACCGCTGCGCGTCTGCGCCGTGGCCGCGCACGAGAGAAGCAGGAGGGCGAACAGCATGCCGTAGTGAATCAACATCTGTTTCATGTCGTCTCCGAGGTTGTGGGACAGGCAGCCGGTGAGCGCACCGTGACTGCTTCTGCAGTGAGAATGCGCAATTATTCTGCCCCGCTTGTCAGCATGGTGTCATGATGCTGTCACATTTCCATGTCGCAGCGGGGAAATGCAGCGGACGTGCGTATCCTCCGTGCAGGAGTGCAGCCGGCAGCCTTTCGCTCTCCTGGAACTCATGCACGGATCAAACCGTGTGCGTGAGGCCTCTCGGATCCTGATCTGCTGGAACGGGGTATTCTGATACGGCGTGAAAGAGCCGGCTGATCGTTGACGCGCCGCGTGTAACCGAACGCGGATAGCCGTGTCAATCATACAGTAAACAGAGAGGGCATCATGACGATCTCGCGCATCATCCCGTTCCTGCTTACTCCCATCCTGGTCATCGCCTGTACGGACGATCCCGCGGCGCCGGACACTCCCGTCGACGACGCGCCGCGCGACGTATTTCAGCTGGAGAACGCGGTATCGGACACGAACGTATTCGCGGGGCAGCAGCTGCGCGTACGCTGGACGGTGTCCGACGACCTCGCCGCCGACACCGTGCTGGCCGCATTTCTGAAAACCGCCGATGGGGTGTGGATGAAGGAAGAGGCGTTCTCCGCCGCCCGGGGGTACGTCGACATGCATCCGGACAACCATGACCTGGGGAGCTGGCAGCTGCGCCTGCGCCTGAAGCGTGCGGGACATACGCGATACAGCGGTATCATCACCGTCCTGCGCGACAGCAGCGGGACATACGGCGGCGGTCCGCACCTGCAGCTGCTGTCTCCGCATCCGGGCGACCTGCTCTCCTGCCGCTCGCATGCCACGCTGCAGTGGACCACCGACAGTGTGACCGACGGAATGGTGCTCGAGTTCACTCTCATTCCGGTGAAGAAAGGCGCGCCGGCCGAAGACCTGGGAGCCTCCCTTGCGCGGGACAGGAGCGACCGGGTGTACATTCCCTCGCTTCCAGCCGGCAGCTACGTGCTGCGCGTCACCGAGCGTACGACGGGCTACTGGCGGGAGTTCGGAGAATTCTTTCTCTATGACGTAGGTCTCAGCGGTCCGTGGGACGGTGTCCTGCATCGCGGGGCGGTGACAAGCCTCCGCGCGACATTCGACTGGCCGGATGCGCTGCACTGGCCTGTCGAGCCACAGCTGCATTATTCCTTCGACGGCGGCGCGACGTGGGAGTTCTGGCGCGACGACATGGAGGCGGATTTCATCGACCTTCCCGCGATCGGAAGCTGCCACCTGCGGCTCTCGGCACCCGGCGTGGCCGTCGCTGACACCGCAGGTCCCTTCGAAGTGCGCGGTATACTCGATCAGTACCTGCTGCTCGATCCGGGAACGCGCATGTCTGTGGTGAAGGAAGATTATTACTGGAGCTCCGGTCAGCGCGTGACGACGTTTCGCTGGGAACGGCATTACGTATTTACCGGCAAAACGGATATGCGGGATCACTGGCTGCTGGAGGCGAAGACGTGGGTGGAAGGAGAGAGCGATACGACGCTGACGTCGTTCAGGCTGATGAAGGACGACTTCATGCTGCTGCGCGGCAGCGAGGAGCCGTTCGAGCGCGGACCGTTTTACACGCGCTTCAATCCCGCAATGGGCGAGAGTTTCTCCTACCGTGTCTCACAGCCGCGACGGTTGCATTACGCATGGGAGTGGCGCAAGCGCGACATCACCGTCACCGCGCCCGACGACGTTTCGGGATCGGTGTGGTTTGTTACGTTTGATTAAACGGAGTGTCGCGCCCTGTCAGGTCTGCCGCGCGCGTGTTATCTTTCGACCTGAAATAGGACTTCCGTCTCGCGCGTAATGAAACTGGTTTGCTGATGTCCCCACGCCTCTATTTCCCGGTATTCGCCCTTTTCCTGCTCGTGACCCCACCGCTATCGGCCCAGCACGCCATCATTCCCGCGCCGGTGCGTGCGGCCATACAGATGGGCGCGTTTCACATCGATGCGGAAACGGCGGTGCTGTACGACAGCGACAGTGCGGACGTCCGCGCCGTCGCGGAATATCTCGCGTCGCGCATCGGACGCGTCTCCTCCTTCACGCCCGCGGTCCGGCATTATACGGGCACATCGTTGCCGCGGGGCAGCATCCTGCTATCGATCCGTTCGGCGGAAGGGGAGGTGCATCCCGAGGGCTATGCCCTGCGCGTGGCGCCGAACGGCGTGCGCTGCTCGGCGCAGTCGGCGGCGGGACTGTTTTACGGCGTGCAGACCTTCCGGCAGCTGCTGCCCCCGCGCTTCGAGTCCGTCGCCGGACGCGACACCGTCCGGGGCTGGGATGCGAAATGCTGCCTGATCGTCGACGCGCCGCGTTTCACGTGGCGGGGACTGATGCTCGACTGCGCACGGCATTTTCTCGATGTGGACTTCATCAAACACACCATCGACGTGATGGCGCTGCTGAAGATGAACCGCCTGCACTGGCACCTGACCGACGACCAGGGATGGCGCCTGGAAATC
Organism: Bacteroidota bacterium; assembly: GCA_032250495.1. Lineage (GTDB taxonomy): Bacteria > Bacteroidota > Ignavibacteria > SZUA-365 > SZUA-365 > BM516. The sequence continues at coordinate 8,098 of JAVVFP010000018.1, forward strand.
CGTCGCTATCCCGCGCTCACCGCGGTCGGCGCCTGGCGCCGCGAAGCGGACGGTTCGCGCTACGGCGGTTTCTACACGCAGGAGCAGGTGCGCGACATCGTCGCCTACGCGGCGGCGCGGCATATCACCGTCGTGCCGGAAATCGAAATGCCCGGACACGCGCGGGCCGCGCTGGCGGCTTACCCGTCACTGTCCTGCACGCAGGAATCCCTGCCCGTGCCACACACCTGGGGCGTCTTCGAGGACGTGTTCTGCGCGGGGAAGGACGAAACGGTGTCCTTTCTCCAGGACGTGCTCACGGAAGTGATCGACCTCTTTCCCGCACGGGAAATCCACCTTGGCGGAGACGAAGTGCCACCGCATCGGTGGCGGGAATGCGCGGATTGCCGGGCGCGCATGCAGCGTGAAGGTCTCACGGACGCTTCGGCCCTGCAGGGCTGGTTCATGTCGCGTATGGCGTCCTATCTCGCCGCACAGGGACGCCGCATGATCGGATGGGATGAAATCCTCGCCGGGGGATTGCCGGACGATGCCGTCGTGCAGTCCTGGCGCGGCATGGACGGAGCCGTGGCAGCCACGCGGGCTGGCCACGACGCCATCGTCTCGCCGACGAGTCACGCGTATTTCGACTACGCGCTTCGGACGACGGATCTCGAACAGGTGTATTCCTTCGAACCCGTTCCCACAGTGCTGAAATCCGCCGAGGCCGCGCGCATCCTCGGCGGCGAAGCGGCGATGTGGACGGAGCGGGCCCCGCAGTCCGTCATCGAGGAGAAAATCCATCCCCGCCTGCTCGCCATGGCCGAGGTGCTGTGGACGCCGCCGCTGCAGCGGAATTTCTTCCTGTTCCGCCGCCGCGTGCAGGAGTATTACCCGCGCCTGGATTCCCTCGGCGTCCGCTATGGCTTCGAAGCACCGCCGGTGCGCTTCGTCGCCGCGCATGACAGCACTGCGGCGGGACTTTCAGTGTCGCTGAAGGCGGGACAGCCCGGACTGCAGCTGCAGGCGCTGCGCTTCGGTCCTGAAGGCACGGCCAGGGAAGTCGATGTTCCCGTCGCCCTGCAGGGACGCGGCTTGCTCGGGGCCGTCGCGCGGAAGAACGCGCGTCTTCGCAGCGACACGGCATTGCTGCGCTATGACGTGCACGATGCGCTGTTCGCGCCGGTGCATTACAGTCGCCCGGCCAGTCGGCATTACCCCGGATCGGGCGACAGCACGCTGGTAGACGGCATATACGGCAGCACGGACCATCACGACGGCCGCTGGCAGGGCTTCCCTGGCGGTGATGTGGTCCTGACGATCGATCTCGGGGAGGAACGCGCGCTGCAGGAGCTCTCCATCGGCTGCCTGCAGCATGCCGGTGCAGGGATACTGCTTCCGCGTTCGGTCACCTTCGCGTTTTCGCGTGACATGGTCGCGTACACGGAGCTTCCCGCCGTCACGCCGCGGCAGGAGGAGAAGGACATGGCGCGGCGCCGCGCCGCGTTTTCCGTGGATGCGGGAGGAATGCGCGCCCGCTTCCTGCGTGTGCACTGCAATGTCCGGCCGGTGCTGCCCGACTGGCATTCCTCCGCGGGCGAGCAGGCCTGGCTGTTTCTCGACGAGATCAGCGTGCGCAGCGCGCCGTGACTGCGCAAGCTCTCGGGAGAGCGACCGTGCGTGGACCGCGCAAGTTCCGTTTCAGCCCGGACGTATTGCTTCTGAGGCCTTCGCCTCGTATAATGGGTGCCTGATGAGAGTATCCTTTGTTGCTCACATGATCCGAAGGGGGGTTACATGCGAAGCGTCCTGAAATGCAGTTTCATTATCATGTTCATCCTTGCGCCCCCGACGCTGCTGCAGGCGCAATGGCGTTTCGAGCGCATCGGCCTGGAGCACGGACTGCCGCACAGCCGCATCAGCGCGCTGGCGCAGGACGCGAAGGGCTATGTCTGGATAGGCACGTTTTCCGGCCTGGCGCGCTGGGACGGTCACCGGGCCGTTACCTGGCATCACGATCCTGACGACAGGGGCAGTCTTCCGGGCGACAACATCTGGGCGCTGAGAGAGGACCACAACGGCGTGCTCTGGGTGGGCATGGAGGGGGGCGGTCTCTGCCGCTACGACCCGCGCATGGACCGCTTCGTCCGCTACCTCAACCGCGCCGACGATTCCACCACGCTGTCCCAGGACCGCGTCAGCCTGATTTTCGAGGACGGGAAGCAGCGGCTGTGGGTAGGGACGAGCGGCGCGGGACTCAACCTGTATCAGTCGGCCGGGGATCATTTCCGGCGTTACAGCGGGGAGGACAATCCCCCCGGACAGACCTGGGGCAACTACCTGCGCGCGGCGCTCTCCCTTCCCGACGGACGCATGCTCGTGGGCACGGTCGGTTCCGGGGCCGCGGTGTTCGATCCCTCGACGGGACTCGGCTCGCGCATTTTCCATGGCTGCGATTTGCGCGACATCGGTTGCGAGAACATCCTCGACATCATGCGCGACCGGCACGGCCGCTACTGGTTCGCCACTTCCGAGGGCGTCGCCATCCTCGACGTGCAGTCCCGGCGCTTCTCCTTCCTGACGGCGCGGACGGGGGGAGAACGGCAGCTGAGCAGTAACGATGTCTACGACGTGCATGAGGACCGGGACGGACGCGTGTGGATCGCGACGCAGGCCGGACTCGACATCCTCGACCCGGTGCGCAACTCCGTGGCGCACCTGCGCCACGATCCGCTGGACCCGTACAGTCTCTGGCACGATTCGGTGTACCGCCTCATGGAGGACCGCGGCGGCAACATCTGGATCGCCACGCATCGCGGCGTGAACATCTACTCCCCGCTCAAGAACCGTTTCCGGCACATTCAGCATACCACGGACCCGCAGAGCCTGAGCCACGACGACGTCAGTGCTGTCGCTCCCGCCCTGCGCAGCGGACGCATCTGGATCGGTACGTTCGGCGGGGGACTGAATCTGCTCGATCCGCGCAGCGGGCGCACCCTCCGCTACACGATGGAGAACACGCCGCTGAGCGAGGACGATATTCTCTCAGTGTACGAGGACGCCGACGGTATCGTCTGGATAGGGACGTACGGCGGCGGTCTCAATCGCTTCGATCCTTCCCGCGGCGAATGGCGAACCTACCGGGAGGAGATCCGGCGGCCGGGCGGACTCACACATGACGATATCTGGGTGATTACCGAGGACTCGGAGCATCGCCTCTGGGTGGGAACGAATTTCGGACTCAACATCCTCGACCGTGGGACGGATAGCTTCCGGCGCATCGTCAGCGCCTCCCCCGACCCCCATCGCATCCGGCACAACCGTATCCGCGCCGTATACGATGACGGACGCTCCATCTGGGTGGGCACCGAGGGCGGCGGTATTTACCGCTACGGACACGATCTCGAACAGCAGGCGCATTACTCGATGACGGCCAGTGGCGAAGAACATCTGCGCAGCGACGAGATCTCCTGCTTCACTGGGACGTCCGACGGCTGCCTCTGGGCCGGGACCGTCAGCGGGGGACTGACGCTCGTCGACCGTGTGCACGGCCCCGTGTTTACGCTCACGCGTGAACACGGTCTCCCGGACAATACGATCTGCGCGCTGCGGGAGGACGCGCAGGGCGCGCTCTGGATCGTGACATCGTCCGGTCTCGCACGCCTGAATCTGCGGGACGGCTCCCTGCAGGTCTTCGGCGCGGCCGACGGCATACGGAACCGGCAGTTCAATCCCCGCGCCGCGGCGATGACCGAAGACAACATCCTTCTCGTCGGCGGCATCTCCGGCCTCACTTCCATCGGTGACACCAGGGTACGTCCTCCAGCCAATTCCGGCCGCCTGGTTTGCACGGACATCAGCGTACTCAACAAACCCCTCTCCTTCGGTGAGGACGAGGAACTCGACCGTCCCGTGGAGCTTACGCAGCACCTGACCTTGCCCTACAACCGGAACTCCCTCTCCCTGTCCTTCGCACTGCTCGAATACGCGGCGCCGGAACTGCATCACTACCGCTACCGGTTCTCTGGTGTGCACGACGACTGGATCGACCTCGGGAACACGCGTACCGTCGTGGGCACCGACCTCTCCCCGGGCAGCTACACGCTGACCGTCGACGCATCGGATTCCTTCGGCACCGAGGCGCGCGAGCCCATCGTGATGCATGTCACGATCACGCCCCCGTTCTGGCGCAGCACCTGGGCCTACGCCTTCTACGTCCTCGTGCTCGTCGGTCTGCTCATGGGACTGCAGCGCCTCCGGCTGAACCGCCTGCGCCTGCGCGAACAGCTGCACCGCGAATCCCTCGAGGCACAGCACCTCAAGGAGATGGATGGACTCAAATCGCGCTTCTTCGCCAACATTTCGCATGAGTTCCGCACACCGCTGACGCTCATACTCGGTCCACTCACCGACCTCGAGCACCGCCTCCCCGAGGGTGTGATGCGGAAAACGCACGCGGCCATGCGCCGCCAGGCCGAACGCCTGCTGGCACTGGTCAACCAGATCCTCGATCTCTCGCGACTGGAATCCGGCGCCATGCCGCTGTCGCTCCGCATGACCGACGTGCACTCCTTCGCCAGCGGCATCCTGCATTCCTTCACCGCACTTGCGGATCAGCGGGGGATCACGCTGGTCTACCGCACGCACGAGGCCGGACTCCGCTTCCCCTGCGACCGCGACGCCGTGGAGAAAATCCTCACCAACCTTGTTTCCAACGCCATCCGCCACACCCGCAGCGGTGGACGTGTGACGCTTTCGATCGAGGCTGCAGAGTCCATGCTCGACAGCCGGCGGCGTCCCTGCTGCCGCATCGTCGTCGAGGACAGCGGAAGCGGCATTCCCGCCGAGCAACTGCCGCACGTGTTCGATCGCTTCTTCAGCACCTCCACCGATGCGCGCGGCGGTACGGGAATCGGATTGGCCCTGACGCGTGAACTGGTGCGGCATCACGGGGGCAGCATCGCCGTGGAAAGCACGGTGGGTACAGGGTCCGTGTTCCGCGTGCTGCTGCCGATGGATCTCGACAGCGGACGCGACACCGCGGCTGCCGCTTCCGCAGCGGGCGCTTCCGCAGCCGCCGCTTCCGCAGCCGCCGCTTCCGCAGCCGGCGTTTCCGCCGTCGACCGCACGAACGCGGGAAGCGGTCTCCCGCACGCCGCGCCGCCCGGAGATCGACCGGCACAGTCCGCCGTGGCGGGGGCGGACGGGATCAGCGACGAGGAAGTGGACGCACTGGCGGCTGCGCTGCCACAGGACGCGGTCGCCGGCGCCGACAGCAGCGGTGAAGAACTGCCCGTGCTGCTGATCGTGGAGGACCACATCGAGCTGCGCGAGTATATGCGGTCCCTTTTCGCCGGCCAGTACACCGTGCGTGAAGCGTCGGACGGGGCCGAGGGGCTCGAGATTGCGCTTGCCGTCGTGCCCGACGTGATCGTAAGCGACATCATGATGCCGGAAATGGACGGCTTCGCGTTCACGCGCGCCCTGCGGGATGACGCCCGCAGCAGCCATATCCCGCTCATTCTCCTCACGGCGCGGGCGGACGGCGAGAGTCGGCTCGAAGGACTCGATCTCGGCGCGAACGACTATCTGACCAAGCCCTTCGAAGCCGCCGAACTGCAGCTGAAAGTGCGCAACCTGATGCAGCTGTACCGCCGTCTGCGCAACCAGACCGTGCAGCAGGCGGGATATGTGCTCGAGCCGCGCTCCTATACCTCCACCGACCAGCACTTCCTCGACCGCATCGTCGCCTTTGTCGAGACGCATCTCGACGACGCGGAACTGAGCATCGAAGGCATCGGCGACGAGATAGGCATGAGCCGCACACAGCTCTACCGGAAAATCCGCGCCCTGACCGGCCTGTCCCCCAGCCGCTTCGTCCGCACCATTCGTCTCGACCGTGCCCGGGAAATGCTCGAGCAGGGAGCAGGCAATGTCGCGGAAATCGCCTATGCCACCGGCTTCGGCAGCCAGGCCTGGTTCACGCGCTGCTACCGGGAACGTTTCGATATGACTCCCGGTGCGGCGATGAAAAAGAAAGAATAAGCACCGCTTTTTCACTCATGTTGCAGGGAATGACTGCCATGTTGCACGCGGAACATGGCAGTATTTTTATGAAGCATCCCGAGAAGAAACAGGGGCTCGTCTTTGCGTATGTTGCAGCGTCGTGATCAGGAGAAGGCCTCGGCGGGGGCCGGCGACAAAACCCGGTCCCCGCCAGGTCCTACAAGAGACGACGCCGACAGCAGCGAAACAACCGCAGGATGCGGTAGAACAAAGAGCCCATGTGGGGCGCCCGAAAAAGCGCATTGGAGGAAACCCGGGGGATGGAGGAAACCCGGAGTGGAGGGGAAATTCGGGAGAGAGGGAAAAGCGGTTCGAACCTCGTGCATGCCATCGGTGGGGTGGGAGGGTCGGACCGCTTGAATAATAGGGGGACCACGTGCGTGGTCCCCCTATTTAGATGGAGGCAGTGGGTCGGAGAATCAGGGTTTGCCCACCGAAGCGGATTGCTGCACCTGGTCCCAGGACAGCGTGCCGTGCGTCACATTTGTCACTGTCAGCGTCACATTGCTGTTTTTCTTGTGGATGAACGGGGAATTGAACGTGCACTGGCCGTTTCCATCCGTGGTCAAAGTCGCTGACCCGGAGTATCCATCGCTGAACGCGCCGGTAACGTTCGCACCGGAGACGGGTGCGTTGCTGCCGTCGACGATAGTGACGGTGAACTGCGCCTGCCAGGTGTTTTTGTCGCTGACTGCGTTCGTGCCGATCGATGCGATCGTGATGTCATTGGAGGCCGCCGGTGTGGAAACGCTGATGGTGTTGCTGCCCGTGCTTCCGCCGGCGTTCGTCGCAAACACCTGGTAGTGGTAGGTGTTGCCGGCCGAAACGCTGTTATCGCTGTACGTTGTCGAATTTGCCGGAAGAGAGGCGGTCAGCGTGCTCCAACTCACACCGCCGTCCGTTGAGCGTCGGACCTCGTAGTTGTCCTCGTTCGTCGCGTTGTCCGTCCAGCTCAGTGCGACGGAAGTGCTCGATACGCTCGTCGTCTGCAATCCGCTGGGTGCGACCGGAGCGGTCAGCTGCGCCGTGGTTGCGCTGGCGGTGTTGCTGTAACCCGAGCTGCCGGCGCTGTTGAAGGCGGCGACGCGGTAGCTGTACTGCGAATTGTAGGCGAGGCCGGTATTGGTGTAGGTCGTCACATTGCTTCCGACCGTGGCGATCTGCACGTAGCTGCTTCCATTCCATCGTTCGATGGAGAAGCCGTCCTC
>JAVVFP010000526.1:0-2607 GCA_032250495.1 Bacteroidota bacterium
GGTCATCCCTCGCAGGCTCCCGTGTCCCACCACCTGCGAACCATCGGAGAGCTGGAAAATCGCGGCGAAAATCAGCAGACCGGCGGCGATGCGTATCACCTCCGGGTCGTCGACATACAGCGCGGGCAGCGCATGACGGAAAACGACGAAGGCGACGGCGGCAAGCGACATGAGTCCGACAGCGAGCAGCCAGGCGGTGAAACCCGCGATGCGCACCTGCTGCGCATCACGCCTCCCCACCGCATTGCCGACGCGTATTGTTGCGGCGTTGGAGATCCCGAGTATGATCATGAAGGAGACGGAAGCGAGGTTGATGGCGATCTGATGCGCGGCGAGCGCTTTGGCGCCGATCCAGCCCATCATTACGGCGGAGACGGAAAAGGACCCGGCTTCGAACACATACTGCAGGCCACTCGGCATTCCGATGCGCAGAATGCGCGACTGGACGCGCGTGTTGAAGGATCGGAACTCGAGTATGGGTTGATAGCGCGCGAAGCGCGGGGAGCGCAGGATATACCAGACAATGGCGACTGCGGAGAACACTTCGACGAGCAGGCTGCTGTAGGCCGCGCCGTTGAGTCCGAGCGCCGGGAAACCGAGTTTCCCGTATATCAGCACCCAGTTGCCTGCGATGTTCACACCGTTGGCGAGAATGATCACGACCATCGCGGGACGCGTGAAGGACTGTCCCTCGATGAAGTTTCGCGAGGACATGAACACCATCATCGGGACGAAACTGAAGCTGATGATCTGCAGGTAGGGCTGCGCGAGGATGACCACATGCTCGGGTTGATGGAGCGCATCGAGAAAGTGGGAGAGCAGCCAGCTGATCGCGATCAGCAGCAGTCCGATCCCGGAGTTGAGCAGCAGTCCCTGGCGGTAGACAATGCCCGCTTCTTCGTGCCTGTTCTCTCCGCATGCGATGGCTGTCAGCGGCGTGATGGCCGATGACATCCCTGCGGCGAAAACGAGCATGAGAATGAAAATCGAACCGCCGAGCGCCGCAGCTGCCAGCGGGGCAGGCCCGAGGCTGCCGACCATCAGACTGTCGGTCACGTTGAGCATCACGTGGCCGAGCTGACCGATGGCGACGGGTACGGCGAGACGGATGGTCTCGCGGAGATGGTGAAGAATATCCCTGTTCATGCTTCAGGCAGACGCAGCGCTTTCCGTTTCAGGATGGAGGGGGAGGAAAACCGTAAAGGTTGTCCTGCCGGGAGCGCTTTCCACGCGGACGCTGCCGCGATGCTTGTCGATGATGCGGCGCACGATGTCGAGGCCCAGGCCGGAGCCCTCGCCGGCTTCCTTGGTCGTGAAGAACGGTTCGAAAATCTTGCCCTGAATCTCCCGGGGAATGCCCACGCCATCGTCGGTGATAAGGACTTCGATGCCGTCGTCGACGCTGCGCACGTGAATATCGAGCTGGCCCTCGTAATGCATGGCCTGGATGGCATTGTGGATGAGATTCGTCCATACCTGGTTCAGCTCGTCCGGGAAGCAATGGATATTCGGGACGGGTTCGAAGTGCCTGACGACTTCCACACCGTGCTTGAGCTGATTGTGGTAGAGTGTGAGCACGGTTTCAATGCCTTCGGTGATGTTGGCACGTGACATCTTGCCGCTTTTGTCGTGGTGGGAGAAGTTCTTCAGTGCGAAGACGATTTTACTCGCGCGCTCGACGGCAAGTTCGATGTTGCGGCTGTTCCGTTGCTGCATGGTCAGGCGCGCTGCGGCAATCAGTATGTCCCTGGCCAGCGGATGGCGGAGCAATTCGTCATATTCCCGCCATTCCTCGAAGAGGGCCATGTCGGAGAGTTCTTCGACGATATCCTGGGCGTTGGCGTATCCGGCGTCCTCGAGCTGCCGGAGGAGCTCACGCCGCAGCTTTCGCTCTTCACGCGCGGAAAAGGAAGGACGTTGCGCGAGGCTGCGGCTGACCATGCCGAAAAACTGCTGCTGCAGTGAAGAGTCCAGACGAACGATCAGCGCGGGAAGGTCACGCAATGTATGCTCGAGCGCCTTCTCGATATTGGAGATCGATGCGCGGATGGCACCGAGTGGTGTGTTGATTTCGTGTGCGATGCCCGCGATGAGCTGTCCGAGAGCGGCCATTTTCTCCGACTGCACGAGTTGCGCCTGCGTGGCCTTGAGATGCTCGAGCGTCCGGGCGAGCTGACGGCGCTCCGCTTCGAGCAGGCGGTTCTTCGTCTGCAGTTCCGTGTTGGCCTGCTGCGCATGCTGCTGCGCTGTGCGAACGTTGGTGATCATTTTTCCGAATTCCGTCGCGAGGTCACCGATTTCATCGTTCGTGTATCTGTACACCGCGGTGTCGAGATCACCATGGCCAACCTTGATTGCGGCGAGGCGGAGCAGGGAAAGCGGTCGCACGATGAGATTGGCCTGCCACATGCCGAACAGCGTGCCGAGGACGAGGGTGACGATCGAAACCCAGAAGGTGATGGCGCCGATTTTGTGCACGCGCTCCGCGATGAATTTCGTACTCGCGCCGATGACGGCGTTGCCCGTGAACAGATCCGACTCGATCGGGTAGAAGGATACCACCAGCGTATCCGTGTCCTCGTAGGCAGGATCGTAGCGGAAAGTGTC
>JAVVFP010000527.1:0-2597 GCA_032250495.1 Bacteroidota bacterium
GGCGACGGCCTCGGAAGAGAGTCCGGCCTCGCGGTCGGAGTTGAAATGACGAATGACCTGTTCCGCCGTTTCGATGTGCCAGTGCTGCATGCTGATCCGCAAAGTGAATACTGAAACAAAAATGATGTATTCGCGGCATCCGTGCAAAAATGCGCGGTGCAACTCTTTGGTACTGTCGCATGTACGCCGTGGCAGTTATATTTACACAATGGACGCGAACACTGTCATCATGACCCTGCTCCGCCGTCTCGCGGACGGTGCCATCACTCCCGCCGAGTGCGGTGCCGCGCTGCAGAAGCTCGAGCGCCATGTGCACGTGGGGGACTACGCACGTCTCGACCCCGGGCGGCGCGCCCGCACGGGCTTCCCGGAAGTGGTCTATGCCCCCGGCAAGGCGGAGGACGAGCTTCGCGGCATCCTGCAGTCCCTGCGCTCCCACGGCCAGGAAAACATCCTCGTCTCGCGTCTGCCCGCGGAGACGTATCAGCGCCTCACGGAGGAGGACTGGGCCTCACGCTATTACACCCGTTCCTCCACCGCCGTTTTCGGCATGCGTCCCCCGGAAAGCCTGCTTGGCAGCGTCGCCATCGTCACGGCGGGGACCTCGGATCTCGCGGCCGCGGAAGAGGCGGAGCTCGCCTGCATATACGCGGGGAGTTCCGTGCAGCGCTTCGCCGACGTCGGCGTCGCCAGCATAGAACGGCTGCTGCAGGTCGTGCCGGATATCGCCCGCTGCAACGTCTGCATCTGTGTTGCGGGTATGGAAGCCGCGCTGCCGTCCGTGCTCGCCGGACTCCTTTCCCTCCCCGTTATCGGACTCCCCACCTCCGTCGGCTACGGGGTGAACGACGGCGGCATCAACGCCCTGCTGTCGATGCTCGGCAGCTGTGCACCCGGGGTGATGACGGTCAATATCGACAACGGCATCGGCGCCGCAGCGGCGGCGCATCGCATCAACCGGCTCATTCAGCGACATGCGCATAATGAACATTCAGACGACGTATAAGGAACTGCTCGAACGCGTCAGGCGCGAGGGAACGGCCACGGGCCGCAACCTCGTGGCGTTCTCGGGCGGCGTGGACAGCAGCCTGGTTGCCCGGGCCGTGTACACGGTGTTTCCCGAAAACAGCGAGGCCGTCATGGCCCTCTCCCCCTCGGTGTCCACCGAAATGCGCACACTCGCGGAGGATGTCGCCGCGCAGGTCGGCATTCCCCTGCGCTTCGTGCATATCGAGGAATACCGCGACCCGCAGTACGTGGCGAACGAGGGCATGAGCTGCTATGTCTGCAAATCACATATTTACGATGCCCTGCGCGCCATTTCCCGCGAGGCCGTCGCGCAGGACGGGGAGGTGCTGCTCTACAACGGCACGAACGCGGACGACAGCACCGATCCCACGCGGGTCGGACTGCGGGCCGCACGCGAATACGCCGTTCGCAGTCCCCTCGATACTTTTTCCAAGGATACGGTGCGCGCATTGTCACGGCATGCGGGCCTGCCGAACTGGCAGCACGCGGCGACCCCCTGCCTGCGCTCGCGCCTGCAGGCCGGTGTCCCCGCCACGCCCGACCACCTGCGGCGCGTCGAAACTGCGGAAGCCACACTGCGCACCCTGTTCGCCGTTCCGGTGACGGTGAATTTCCGCGTCCGTCACGTCAGGGACGGGACGGCCGTCGTGGAAATCGATGAGCAACTTCTCGACCACGTCGAACTGTCGCGCTGTCGCGACATACTGCGGGAACTCGGCTACCGCGATGTCACCCGCCGCGCGTTTCGTTCCGGCAGCGTCAGCGCCGACATTGAGGCGCCCGCAACATGACGCTTACCGCCCTGCTGGAACAGAAGGCCGTCGTCATTCTCGACGGCGCCATGGGCACGGAGCTGCACGCGCAGGGCGTGGACATCGGTCTCCCTCTCTGGTCCGCGAACGCCCTGCTGCGCGCGCCGCACGTGGTGCGCAACATTCATTTCCACATGCTGCACGCCGGGGCGGACATCATCACCACCAACACCTTCCGCAGCAATCCACGTGCCCTCGAGAAGGCGGACTTCGGTCCGCGATGGGAGGAATTGAATCTCCGCGCCGTCGAACTCGCCTTCGAAGCCCGGGAGCGGTACCATCCCTCCCGTCCCGTACTCGTCGCCGGGGGACTGGCCCCGGTGGAGGACTGCTATCGACCGGACCTGGTGCCCTCGGAGACGGAGCTCACAGAAGAGCATGCCCGGCAGGCGTCGCTGCTCGCGATGTACGGGGCGGACTTCCTGCTCGTGGAAACCATGATGAGCGTGCGCGAGGCTGCCGCGGCAGCCGCGGCCTGCGCGGCAACGGGAAAGGAATTCGCCGTGAGTTTTGTCTGTGATGCGCAGGGACGACTGCTTTCCGGCGAAACGCTCGCCGAGGCGGCCGACGCCGTCACCGTCCACGCACCAACCGCCCTGCTCGTCAATTGCGTCCCTGCCCTGCACATACGCAAGGCGCATGCCATGCTGCGGTCGGCCACCGCGCTGCCGACCGGCGCGTATGCCAATACCGGGAATCCGGAACCGGCCGGCGCGTATGCCAATACCGGGAATCCGGAACCGGCCGGACGCGAAG
>JAVVFP010000528.1:0-2594 GCA_032250495.1 Bacteroidota bacterium
GTGCAGCGCATCGTGCCCAAATCCCTTCCCTCCGGACTCGTCTTCCCCGTTCCGGCCCCCGAAGCGCCGGGTGTGTACCGCCTCGCCAGCGGGGAGACCGTGCTGCGCTCGATCGCCGTGAACACCGATCCCGCCGAATCCGATCTCACGCGCGCGGACAACGAGGAACGCGCTACCTTCTTCCGACGCCTCGGCATTACGCAGACCACCGAGCTCGGCGCGGACAGCGACGTGCAGCAGGCGGTGGCGGAGGTGCGCTTCGGCGTGGAACTGTGGAAATACATGCTGGCCCTGGCCCTGCTCTGCGCCCTGCTGGAAATGATCATCGCGCGTGATGTGCGGCGACAGGAAATATCGATGGAGTAATATTGTATCTTGGGAGCACGAAGACACGGAGACACGAAGGGAATTTGAACAACGAAGGATCGAAGGAAGCGAAGGTTATATAAAGGCAATGGCAGAAGAGACTGAAGAGCATATCCCGTATAATGAAGAACCAGTGGCGGCGGAGGAGCAGCGCACGTACGTGAAGCCGTCGGAGCGCATGTTCGACACCGCGCAGTCCGTCGAGCGGGTGATACTCGTGGGAGTGTCGCGTCCCCCGTCGCAGATGCGCTTCGAGACCGACGAGCATCTCGAAGAGCTGGAGCTGCTGACGGAGACCGCCGGGGCGGAAGTGGTGGAGAAAGTCTTCCAGAACCGGGCGTCCATCTCCGTCACCACCTTCGTCGGCAAGGGCAAGGCGGAGTTTCTCGCCGAACGCTGCGAAGAGCTCAACGTGCAGACCGTCATCTTCGACGATGACCTCTCCCCCGTGCAGCAGCGCAACCTCGAGCGCAAGCTCAACCGCAAGGTGCTCGACCGCACCTCGCTCATCCTCGACATCTTCGCCCTGCATGCGCGCACGAACGCGGCGAAAACGCAGGTGGAGCTCGCGCAGCTCGAATACATGCTGCCGCGGCTCACGCGCATGTGGACGCACCTTTCCAAGCAGTACGGCGGCATCGGCACCAAGGGTCCGGGAGAAACGCAGATCGAAACCGACCGCCGCATCGTGCGCGATCGCATCGCGCATCTCAAGGACAAGCTCGGGCGCGTCGACCGGCAGCGCGCCACGCAGCGCAAGAACCGCAGGGACGTCACGCGCGTCTCCCTGGTCGGCTATACCAACGTGGGGAAATCCACGCTGCTGAACATGCTCACGGGTTCGGACGTGCTGGTCGAGGACAAGCTGTTCGCAACGCTGGATTCCACCGTACGTGCGGTGGAAATCGAGGGACATGCCGTGCTGTTTTCCGACACCGTCGGTTTCATACGCAAGCTGCCCACGCGCCTGATCGAAAGCTTCAAGAGCACGCTCGACGAGGTGGTGGAAGCCGACATCATCCTGCATGTGATCGATATCGCCCATCCGTATTTCCGTGACCAGATCGACGTGGTGCGCGATACGCTCAAGGAACTCGGCGCGCAGGAAAAGCCCACCATCATGGTGTTCAACAAGATCGACCGCATGGAAAACGCGGCCATCATGACAACGCTGAAAAGCGAGTATCCCTACACCGTGTTCATTTCCGCCGCGCGCGGCATGAACATCGGCGAACTCAAGGCCGCCGTGCTGCTCATGCTCGAGGAGCAGCACCGGGAGAAAACCTTTGTCATCCGTCCCCCGGACTTCGCCGTCGCCGCGGAATTCCACCGCCTCGCGCGCATCGTCGAGGAGAAGTACGAGGAAGATCATATCGAGATCCGCTGCGTCCTGCCCTCCGACGCCGAACAGCGCCTGCTCAGCGTGCACGCGGGGAAGGTGACGCTGGGGAAGCCGTCCGCCGGGTAGAGGAATCGCCGCGGAGCGGCGGGGATTTGCGTCCCCACGCTGAGCGTGGGGACGAGACAGGAAGTTGACACATCGCCCTCACGCTCCGCGTGGGGGCGTGACTCCTGAACGCTCTGCGTTCATTCTAATCCACAGCATCCTGAGTTGCGCGATGAAGTTTTCGGCACTCATTTTTTTCCTTCTTCTTCCCGGCCTGCTCGCGGCCCAGGGCGTGATTTCCGGCAGCGTGCAGGAGGCGGAAAGCGGGGAGGCGGTGATCGGCGCCAACGTGCTGCTCGTGGGAACGGGAAAGGGCGCCGCGACCAACCGCTACGGCTATTTTGCGCTGGCCGGACTCAAGCCCGGGAAATACACGCTGCGCATTTCCGCCGTGGGCTTTCGCACGGACGAACGAAGCATCACCATCACCAACAGTGAAGAACATCGCCTCGTCGTCGAGCTGCTGCCCTCGGTGATCGAGCTGGGGGAAGTGTCCATCGAGGCCACGCGGCAGGAGGCGGAAGCCCGGCGCCTGAGCGCGGTGGACCTGCCGATCGAGCAGATACTGCGCCTGCCTTCGCTCGGGGGTGAAGTGGACGTCTTCCGCGCGCTGCAGCTGCTCATGCCGCTGGGCTACGCGGTCGCCAGTGCGCTGCTGACCGCCAGCGGCTGCTCAGAGCACTATGCGCCGGATTGCAACCTCGCGCGCGCCGTCGACCGCGCCGTCCTGACGCCCGCGCACTCCATGCAGCCCACCGACCCGGAGGGCCTGCTGTCCTCG
>JAVVFP010000529.1:0-2585 GCA_032250495.1 Bacteroidota bacterium
GACTCGCCGTCCCGCTCGTCGTGGCGGTGAGTACTTCGCTTGCCGCCGGGAATGGACTGCTCATCCGTGACCGCAACGGCTTCGAACGGGCGCGCAACGTCACAGCCGTGCTCTTCGACAAAACAGGCACCCTGACCGAAGGCAGCTTCGGTGTTTCCGACATCATTCTTTTCGACGACGGGATAGAGGAACAGGACGTGCTCCGCCTGGCCGCAGCGGTTGAAAACGAAAGTGAGCATCCCATTGCCCGCGCAATCGTCGACGCGGTAGAGAAGAGTCCCTCGGTGAAGGACTTCACCTCCATCCCGGGCAAGGGTGCGAAAGGAATCGTCGAAGGAAAGGAAGTGCGCGTCGTCAGCCGCAGTTACATGGAGTCTGAGGACATCGACTATGACACGGACGCGATCTCTGCTGCCGCGGAGGCGGGGAAAACACTGGTCTTCGTCATCGTCGACGGCGAAGCGAAAGCGATGATCGCGCTGGCGGACCGCATCCGGGAGGAAAGCCGCGAGGCGCTCCGGAAGCTGCACGAGATGGGTATTGAATGCCGCATGGTCACCGGCGACAATCAGAATGTCGCCGACTGGGTCGCGGAGGAGCTCGGACTCGACACGTACTACGCCGACGTACTCCCCGACAGGAAGGCCGAGATCGTGAAGAAAGTCCAGAGCGAGGGACATGTGGTCGCCATGACGGGAGACGGCGTCAACGACGCACCGGCACTTGCCACCGCCGACGTCGGTATCGCCATCGGCTCGGGCACCGACGTGGCTGCAGAAACCGCCGATGTGATACTGGTCAACAGCAGTCCGATGGACGTCGAACGTGTCATCGCGCTCTCGAAGGCGACGTACTCGAAAATGCTGCAGAACCTCGCCTGGGCGAGCGGCTACAACGTCATCGCCATTCCCCTCGCCGCAGGCGCGCTGGCCTGGACCGGCATTCTGCTCAGTCCCGCGGTCGGCGCCGTCCTGATGTCCCTCAGTACCGTCGTCGTGGCCGTCAACGCGCGCTTCCTGAAAATGTCCTGACCAGGGAAGGAACAGGACCGGAGATGAGGGGAACGGCTCGCTGCCGCTTCCCTCTTCTCCCCTTTCTTTCTATCTTCCGGTATCGCAACATGTCGTCCTGACTGCCGGAGTCCGCATGAGAACCGTCTTTCGTTCCCTCGTCTTCACCGCGCTGTGCGTGATCTGTCCGCTGCCGCTTCATGCCCAGGGAAGCTGGGTGCAGCAGCCGACGGCGCTGCAGTCGAATCCGACAACGTTCGTGCAGGTCGGCGGCCTCTGGGGCGTCGCCATGACGGACACGGGGACGGGTTTCGCAGCGGGGTATGCATCCGTTTCCAACGGCTTCTCCGGCGTGCTGCGCAAGCAGGCGGGGAATCCCACCTGGTTCGTGCTGCCCGCATCGAGCTTTACCGGACTCGCGCCCAGCCACAGCCTCTGGTCCGGCGTTTCCGCGGTGGGCAACAACGCGTGGGTGTGCGGTTCCAATGGACGGCTGTACCGCACGACGGACAACGGGGCCTCCTGGGTCAGTGCCACCAACGGTATCACGGCGACGAGCACGCTCTTCGACATTTTCTTCAAGTCCGCCACCGAGGGCATGGTGGTCGGCAACAACGGCGCAATCTATTATACGTCCGACGGAGGGGGCACATGGATCCCGCAGACACTGCCGGCCGGCTTCACAGTGACGACGGCCCTCTATGCCGTGCACAGCGCGGGAAACAGCTGGTTCGTTTCCGGGGAGAACAGCACGCTGATTCGTGGCAATCCCCAGACCTCGTCCAGCAGCTGGGTGGATCTTTCCGCCGGCACACCGGCACTCGGACTGATAGAAGCACTTCATTTCATCGACGATCAGAACGGCGCGGTGGCGGGAGCCACGACGCCCGGTACGGGCGTGTACCGAACGACGAACGGGGGAAACAGCTTCTCGGCCGCGGGCAGCGGTCTCGCGTCCGGACAGACATACAATGCCGTGCATTTCCTCAACAGCCAGTACGGATGGACCGGGTACGCATCACAACCGCTATACGTGACGACGAACGGTGGGACGTCCTGGTCGTCGACCACTACCACCCCCTTGCCCGCGCAAACGCTCGGCAACTGGGTGACGCGCATCGACTTCCCCTCGACGGCCATCGGCTACGCCGCGGGCGGTGCCCCCGGTACGACTTCCACGGGCTGGATACTGCGCTACGAGGTCCCGCTCACGCCGGACATCTCCACCACGGATACCACGATGTCCTTCGGAACACTGGACTGTGATTCCTCCGTCGTCGAGCAGTTCACGATAAACAATACCGGCCTGGGTGCGATGACGATCACACAGATCAGCTTCAACGGACCCGGCTTCTCGCTCGTCGGTCCCCTGCCATCCCCCATCCCCCCTCTCGGCGGAGCGACGATCTCGGTGCGCTGGACGCCCCCCGTCCCGGGACCGATTCCCGCGGGCACCTCCATGCGCATCAGCAGCAACGATCCTGCCCATCCGACATGGGACGTGGCGCTCGACGGCACGTACAACAAGGGTACGTTCGCCATCGGCAGCGCATACAGCTTTCCCGATGCCTGCAT
>JAVVFP010000530.1:0-2582 GCA_032250495.1 Bacteroidota bacterium
GTTGCGCTGCAGGCCGCAAGCAACGGACAGACGAAACGCTCTCCCGCCTCGAGTGCGCGCGCGGTGCGCAACACGTGCTGCGGGACATCGGTGGTCAGCAGGAAGGCATCCGCCGCACTGGCCATGGCTTCACGCATGAGCGCACGGTCCGTCAGCGGCACGAGAATGATGCTTTTCGCCGACGGCAGTTCCGCCCGCGCAAGGGATATCAGCGCCGTTCCGCTGCGCAGGGGCAGCGCTGCGTGCACGACGATCACGTCGGGACGCAGTTCCTGTATACCACGCCACGCGCTGTCACCGTCCGCCGCCTCGCCGACCACGTGTACGTCCGACTGCGATGCGCAGAGCCCCGCGATGCCACGCCGCACCAGGGGATGCTCCACCGCGAGATACATGCGAATTTCCATATTTTTTCTCTTCACTGTCACTCGTTCTCCGTTCCGCGCGCGTAGCACCTACCCGTGTGATGGCGCAAGCGGTCCACACACAATGGGGCATCTCCCGCACGTGCACACTGCACGCAGGCACGGGACGATTCCATGGGGTTGAGGGTAATCTGACAGAGGCAGTATACGTTCAATAATCGGACATGTCAAGTCCCATTTCTCTCCCCATGACGAAATACCGATCGGCGTTCAGCGCATAGACGATCACCGCAGGGCGTGTGCGTGCTGGACGGCGGGAAAAGCCCGGGCTGTGGCAGGGCTGGACGGCGGGAAAAGCCCGGGCTGAGGGGTGCGCGGGCGAGGGAGCGTTTACATCGAGCCGAAGTGGAAGCCGACGGCGAGCAGGATGATGAAGAAGATGATGTAGATCGGTATGGTGATAATCAGTCCTGCGACGATGTAATGTCCCAGCACGGCGAAGGCACGGGTGAGGAAACTGGGACTCAGCAGTGCCGTCTGCGGGATGTCCGGCAGCATGCTCTGCCGACGCTCGGTGGACACGATGCGCTCTTCGAGCACCTTGATCTGGCTCTGCAATTCGTTGATGCGGTGCTGCAGGTCCTTCTCTTCCATGCGAACTCCGGGATAATGTGTACGGATGATGGGGCAATATAGGGAATCCGTGGCGCGGATGGAATGCCGCGGACGCAGGACGGGGAGGATTGCGACTATCTATAATAGAAAAGCGATCCCGCCTGGAAAGACGGGACCGCAGGTTTTGTATCGACGGGATGTCACGGTCGGGCAGTTTTCATGCAAATGCAGGAAATCAGTAGCGCGAGCGGTTCGGCGTTTCCGTGCGCGGACGCGCCTGGTTGACCTTCAGATTGCGGCCTGACAGGTCCGCGTTGTCGAGCTTGCGGATGGCCTCTTCGGCCTCGGAATCCACCGGCATCTCGACAAAACCGAAACCCTTGGAGCGACCGGTTTCCCTGTCGCGAATGACCTTCGCACTGCTGACTTCGCCGTAGGGCTCGAAGGCGGCACGGAGTTCATCGTCCGTCATCTGATAGGACAGATTGCCAACATAGAGATTCATAACAGAAAACCTTGAAATGTGATGTGCCATTGCGTGACATAAACAGGTTCAGACCGGGGACCAATGGCACGGAGGCCTGTGTCTGAACGCCACGCAATCGCGTGACGATTTCCGCCGAATGCCCTTGAACCAGCACCGCCCGTCGAGACGGACTCAGGGTCGTCCAGGCTCTGCAGCCCGACCCTCTCCACGCGCAGGTTACAGCACAACGGAACCGTCATTCAAACCCAGGGGAGAAAAGTCAACCAAAAATCGCCCACGACATGAAAAAAAACAAGAAAAATATGTCCGGCATGAAAAAATGTTGCCGTGGCATTTTTCTATTCCCACCTTCCGTGTCCGGTTTGATTTTGAGAAACTTTTCCCTAACTTGAAACCCAATTAAGACTGCACTCTCTTTAATGCCGTTCTGCTGCAGACAACGTGATCTCGTGCGTTTCTCTCGAAACCTGGGTACAGGAACAAACGTCTCCCCTAAATACAGAGTAAGAGGATAAACTTTGGCGCAAATATTTCCAGAGTGGACCAACAGACTGCCCGGGAGAATCATACTTTCCGGTGGTGTTCTCGTGATACTGGCCGTCGCGGGGATCTGGTACTACTGGTCGCCGTGGTACACGGACGTCGGGTATCAGCCCGTGCAGCCCATCCCCTACAGCCACGCGTTCCACGTGGGCGAGCTGGGGATGGACTGCCGTTACTGTCACACCGGCGTCGAAGTCTCCCCGGTGGCGATGGTGCCACCGACGCAGACCTGCATGAACTGTCACGCCATGGTCAAGACGGAGAGTCCGGCACTCGCGCCGCTGCGCGAAAGCTGGGAGACGGGCACGCCGCTGCGCTGGGTGCGCGTTCACAAGGTGCCCGACTACGCATACTTCGACCACAGTGCGCATGTGCGCGTGGGTGTGGGCTGTGAAAGCTGTCACGGCAACGTCGCGGAAATGGAGGAGGTATTCCTCGATCAACCGCTGAGCATGGGTTGGTGTCTCGAATGCCACCGCAATCCTGACCCTCATCTCCGTCCCGTCGAGGACATTACGGTGATGGGATGGACGCCGCCCGAAGACCAGGCCGCGCGCGCCGCCGTCATCAAG
>JAVVFP010000019.1:0-15122 GCA_032250495.1 Bacteroidota bacterium
GTTCATGCCGTCCTTGATCGGCGTGATCAGCGCGATCTCCGCGGTACGGTAATAGGCCAGCAGCTCGGTGCGCGTCAGGTGCCGGAAGATGTAGTGAATCGGTACCCAGCCCGAACGCGTGAACTCACCGTTGATTTCGCTGACCATGCGTTCGATTTCCACCTTGAGGTCGTGGTATTTCGGGATGTCCGTACGG
Source organism: Bacteroidota bacterium (assembly GCA_032250495.1). Classification (GTDB taxonomy): domain Bacteria; phylum Bacteroidota; class Ignavibacteria; order SZUA-365; family SZUA-365; genus BM516. Next base: position 197 of record JAVVFP010000019.1, read on the forward strand.
CTCGGTACCACTACCTGCACAAGCGTTATGCTTTCCCGCAGTTCGGGGAAACGGCGCAGGGCGTCGCGGAAGGCCTGCAGCCGGTACGGGATGCCTTTCGTGTAATCGAGCCGGTCGATCCCCAGCACGATCTGCTGGTGGGGCAGGTCCTCGTGTATGTACCAGGCCGCTTCGGAGACCTCCTGGCTGCGTGCGCGGCGCTCGAATTCTTCGTGATCGATGCTGATGGGAAAGACCCCGACACGCACCGCGCGCTGCTCTGTGCTGCAGATGTGGAAGCCGCCGGCGTTGCGTACCGGGACATCCTTGAGCAGCAGGCGGACGCACTGGATGAAGTTGCGCTTGTCGCGCATGGTCTGGAAACCCACCAGGTCATAGCTGAGCATTGCGTGCAGGATACTGAAGCGCCATGGCATCTTTATGAAGATGTCCGGGGGCGGGAAGGGGATGTGAAGGAAAAATCCCAGCGGGGCGTCGACGTCCAGTGCGCGCAATTCCGAACCGACATTGATCAGGTGGTAATCATGCACCCAGATGTAATCGCCCGGACGCGTAGCGCGGTGAATCGACCGGGCGAACTTGTTGTTGACCGCGCGGAAGGAATGCCAGTAGTCGGGATTGAAGTTGCAGTGCGACTGCAGGTCGTGGAAGAGCGGCCAGAGCACCTCGTTGGCGAAGCCGTGGTAATAGAGTTCGAGTTCATCCGCGGTCAGCGGGACGGCCTCGAGCGCATAGCCCGTGGCGAGCGAGGATTCACTCAGGGCATCGTTGACTTCCTCCTGGTCCTCGGCGGAAAGACCGGACCATCCGATCCAGACCCCGCCACGGTCACGCAGGACGGGAGCGAGCGCGGTGACGAGTCCGCCGGAGCCGGATCGCCAGGTCAGACGGCCATCGTCCCGCTGGAAGACGACGGGCAGGCGGTTCGAGACGATGATCAGGCGTTCGACGTCGTGTTGTTGTTCCTTGTCATTCATGATGTTCATCTGTCTGTTTACTCTGTTCCGTGCCGCCCGCGCCGCGCAGGTGTATGGTCTGCGTCGGGTAGGCGAATTCAATGCCTTCGGCCTCGAAGCGGCGGTATATCTCGAAATTGATACGCTGCTGCGTGTCCATGAAATCGTTGTACTCGGGGGACAGCACGTAGTACACGAATTCGAAATTCAGCGACGACGAGCCGTACTCTTTGAAATGTCCGCGGTCGAAACGCGCCATTTCATCCTTCTCTATGATGCTGCGCACCATCGCGGGAATGGCTTCGACCTTGTCTGCAGGTGTGCCGTAGACCACGCCGATGCCGAACAGGCTGCGCCGCTCCTCCATGCGCTTGTAGTTTCGAATGCGGCTGCGCAGAAGATCGGTGTTGGAGAAAATGATCAGCTCGCCCCCGAGACTGCGGATATGCGTCGTGCGCATGCCGATTTTCTCGATGACACCCAGGAAATTATCGACGATGATGAAGTCACCGATCACGAAGGGCTTGTCCACCGCGATGGAAAGGGAGGCGAAGAGCTCCCCGAGTATGCTCTGTGCCGCGAGCGCAACGGCGATGCCCCCGATGCCGAGACTGGCGATGAGCGTCGTGATATTGAAGCCCATGTTGTCGAGGATGACGAGCAGGACGACGGACCACAGGACGAGCTTGATGAGAAATCCCAGCACGCTGATCGTGGTCTTCGTGGAGGCGTCCTCGTATTCCCGAAGCCGTGTTGTCCTGTTGATCAGGTAGAATACTACGCTGTTGCCCCACAGTGCGAGCTGTATGACCGTCGCTGCGAAGAGCACCTGGTTGATTATCTCGTTTCCGCCAGGAGGGATTTGCAGCCACAGCGACCCCGCGTACGCGCCGACCACGACGAGGAAGAACAGGCTGATTTTCTCTATCAGACCTGCGAACATGTCATCGAGATCGGTGCTCGTCCGCCGGGCGAGTTTGAGAAAATACTTCGCCGCCAGCCGCTTGACCAGGAAAGAGAGCACGGTGACGGCCACGGCGATTGCGAAGGCGATCAGCCAGTCGAGGGGGGCATTTCCCAGTATGGTATTCGGAATTTTTTCCATCATGCAGAAGCGCTCCAGTATTGAAGGAAGCTGCGCAGTCCCTCGGGGGGAATGCAGTGTACGTCCGCGCGCGTCGGCCGGAGTTCACTGCGGACGAGCACGCGCAGGCCGCGTCCTTCGAGGGCCGCGAACGCATCTTCGTCCGTGAGGTCATCGCCGCAGTATGCGGAAGGGACATCCGGCGGCGTGTCCCTGAGCAGGGCGTGTACCGCGTCCCCCTTGGTGCGTCCCGCGGCACGGAGTTCGAGTCCGCCGTCGAAGCCGTGCACGTCGAGCAGATCCATCTCGCGGAACGGACCCCAGCGCTTGCGCGCCTCCCGCTCGACCGCCTGCCTCTGCGCATCCGATAGCCCGCGCCAGTGCAGTGCGATGGAAGCGGGTTTCCGCTCGAGCCGGTCGGCGTCGAAGCGTTGCTGCAGCCATACCCACTCGTTGTCGAACAGTTCGCGCAGTCCTTCCGGGAAATCCGGCGCCTCGTAGCGGCCGTCGGGGTGCAGGCGTTCCCATCCGTGGGAACCCCAGATTTCCGGCAGCGGCGCGATGCCCAGCAGGGGACGCAGGTCCTCGACCGCGCGTCCGCTGATGATCACGACGCGGTTACGCGCATCCGCGCTGAGCGTGGTGAGCAGCGCGCGCACGCCCGGCCAGGGAAGCGCCCGGTCGCGCTCCGCGACGAAGGGCGCGAGCGTGCCGTCGTAATCCAGCATGAGCAGGCGCCGCTCGCTGCGCCGCATTTCACGCAGGAAAGCCGCGGGGTCGACATCGCTTCGCAGGGGACGAAGGTCGCCGTTGTGCGTATCATCGCGCGGCATCACAGCTCCACGCGGTCACGGTTTCCTTTCGCGAGGACCACCATCAGCGTGAGATACTCTCCGAGATGGCGTGTGAGCAGAAAATTGTCCCTTACGAAGGACTGCGCCTTCTGTCCCATGCTTTCGAGAAGGTCCCGCTGCTTGAGGAGGTAGCGCGTACGCAGCGCAGCACCCTCGGGAGTGGAGACCAGGAAACCGGTGTGGTGATTGATGACCTGCAGCCGGATACCGCCCGTGTTCCCGCCGATGACGGGACGTCCCTTCCACATCGCCTCGGTGACCGTGAGGCCAAAACCCTCGCGGGTGGATTTCTGCAACACGATGTCGCTGGCGCGCTGCAGCGCGTTGATGGTGCGATTCGCGTCGGAAGGGAGGAGAAGGATTTTCACGTCAGGGTCCTCTCCGGCTGCGGCATATACCTCGTTGAGCACGGCCTCGCCCTCGGGATCGTCAGACGCGCCGCCTCCTGCAAGGACGAGCTGCAGTCCGGGGATGAAGCGCGTGGCCAGCTGGTAGGCCTGGATGACGCCGACGGGATCCTTGAAGCGGTCGAAGCGCGAGATCTGTGTGATCAACGGTCGCGCGGGATCGATGTCGAAGCGCTCCCGGACGGCGGCGATCTCCTCTGCGGGCAGGTCGATGTTCTTGTCGCTCAGCGGATCGATGCTGGGCGGTACCAGATACTGTGGATGCGGCAGCGGCTGCGCGAAATCGGAGAGCGACCATATGCTCGCGTCGTAGTCCGAAAGGAAGGGGCGCAGGTATTTCCAGACAGGACGGTAGGGCTGACTCGCGTCGATATGGCAGCGCCAGATCCATGTGCCCTTGCGGTCCGGAAAATGCTGCAGCAGCGGTGCCGGCTGCGGATCGTGGATGATGACGATATCGGCATCCTCCAGCGCCGGACGCAGCCGTTCCGCGTTCTGCGCGTTCGTCTCTTCGTAGTTGCGCAGCAGCGCGTCGGACAGTACGACCTGGTTGCCCTGCATCGCGTTGTGAAAGCTCTTGGTACACTGGTAGAAGTCGCTGTTGCCCTCGATGACTTCCCAGTGCGTCTCGAGGCCGAGGTCGTTCATCAACGGTATCATCTTGTGAAGGATTTCCGCGACGCCGCCACCCATGCGGGTGGAATTGACATGCACCACCTTCATCCCGCGCAGCGGTTCGGCCAGCTGCCGGAGTTGTTCGATGACGTCTTTTCCCGTGATCGGGGCATAGGCATCTATCTGTTGCTGCATCAGGCCCCCCTTTCTGCTGTTGCAGAGAAATGCGACGCGAAGACATCAGCGAGCTGACTGCGGAGGTCGCTGAGTGCGGCGAAGTAGGGATCGACTTCGGCGAGATGCGCGATCAGCTCACCGTGGTCGCCGTCGAGTCCTTCAAGCCAGTTGCTGAAGTCGTCGCGACCGTCGTCGGTGCGCCTGCGTGCGTCGATGAAGTGATAGAAAATGCTGCTCGTGGAAATCTGCGGGATTATCGTCGCGAGTTCCTCGGCAGCATGGATTTCGCGCGGAGTGTTGAAGACGACGATCTGTGAGCGGATGAAAGAGAACTGCTGGTCGCTGCGTGCCCACGGTATGAGCTCGCGTTCGGCGAGACGTTCCTCGATGACGTCGATGACATCACTGCGCAGGTTCTCGAGAGAATCGCAATTCGTGGGATCGATCACGCTCAAACGCTCGGCGACCACGTCGTCACGCAGGCTGTGCTTGCACCAGCCCGCGAAGTCATTGTTGAACTCCGGTTCGTCGAACTGCGGGCGGAGACGTCCGCCCCAGAAATGATAGTATATGCAGCCTTCATCGACTGACGTGAGGCGGTCGCGGAGCTCACGCAGGTTCTGCGCGCGCTTTCCGGTGGCGATGGCCGTCAATGTGCAATCCTTGAAGGAAAACGGATGCCCCGTATTACCTGTTGACATGGGAATCGTGTATTGATGAAACAAGCGGGTGAACCCTCATATAATGAACAACACGGAAGGAAAAATCAAAATTCCATCGCTGCGGAAACCTGCACATTTCGGATGCCCTTTGTATATTCCAACCGCAGGCCCTCTTTTTTTCATTCATCGGACGTTCTCGCCACCGCCGTATGAAGGAAATCACCACCCTTCTCGAGAAGCAATTGCACGCCGTCCTCGGCGCAGCCGATCCCCCGGATGCGCAGTGGCGCGCATTCATCGCGATGGTGGAGCGGAGCTACGCTGCGTTCGACGAAGAGCGGAGAGAGCTGCGCCGCACCATCGAAGATACATCCCGCAGCCTTACGCGCAGCAGGGCCGAGCTGGGCAGCATCATCAGGACGTTGCCGGAACTCTTTTTCCGCCTCGATGCCGACGGACACATACTGGAAGTGGCAGGCAGCAGGATGCATACGCTGTTCGGCGACAGGGACATCAGGGGTGGCGCCTTCGTCGAACTCCCGTTCGAGGTCACGCGGGACGAGCTCCTGCAGCATATCGGGGAGGCGCAGGACTCGCTGGATATCATACATTTCGAGCTTCGATTCACCGATGCTGCATCACCGGTCGTGTTCGAGGCGAGTATCCTGCCCGTCATCGACGAACGGGTCATGCTGTTCCTGCGGGATGTATCCGAGCGGAAGCGCGCGCTGGGGGCGATGGAGCGCCGCGACCAGCTGCTGCGCGGGGTCACGCTCGCGAGCCGGCAGATCATTACGACCGCGGATTTCCGCGGGGGCATCCGGGGGTCCCTGCAGACGCTCGGCGAGGCGAGCGGCGTCGACCGCGTGTATATTTTCCAGAATCACCCGTGTGCCGACGGCGACGGCGTGTGCATGAGCCAGCGTTTCGAGTGGACACGCGAGACGGTGACGAGGCAGATCGATAATCCCTCGCTGCAGAACCTCCCGTATGCGCCCCGCTTCGAACGATGGTTCCACCTGTTTTCCAGAGGAAAAACCGTACGGGGACCGATCCATGACTTTCCGTTGTCCGAGCGCGAGACGCTCGTGGCGCAGGAAATCCATTCCCTGATCTGCGTGCCGATTTTCGCGCAGGATCATTTCTGGGGATTCATCGGTTTCGACGACTGCCGCACGCCGCGCGAGTGGTCGGAGCACGAAGAGTCCATTCTCCTCGTCATGGCGGGAATACTCGGCGGCGTTTTCGCACGCGAGGAAACGCGCGTGGCCCTCGAAGAAAGCGAACTGCGCTTCCGTTCGCTCGTGCAGAACCTCAGCGACGTGATCACCGTGCTCGACAGCGCGGGCAGTATCATGTACGAGACGGTGGCGGCGGAGCGCATGAGCGGCTACAGCGCCCGCCAGCGCATCGGACGCAGGATTTTCGATTTCCTGCACCCCGATGACATCGAGCGGGTCAAGGCGCTTGCCGGACGCGTGCTCTCCCACCCGGAACACGAGGAGAAAATCGAATTCCGCCACATGCATGTGAACGGAAAGTGGCTCGAGCTTGAGGCGATCGCCAAGAACTATTCGCATGTTCCGTCCATACAGGGCATCGTGGTGACGACGCGCGACATTTCAGAGCGCAAACGTATCGGGGCACAGGTCGCACGACTGGCGCAGGTGATCGAATCCATCAACGAGTTCATCGTGATCACCGATACGCACGGGATAATCCGCTACGTCAACCACGCCGTGCTGCGACGCTTCGGCTACGAGGAAGTGGAGCTGCTCGGCAGAGAGGCCGGTATCTTCCTCTCGGGCAACAATCCGTCGAACCTCGGCAGGGAGCTGTATGCGCAGACCCGGAACGGCGGCTGGAAAGGGGACCTTATCAACGTCACGCGCGACGGAACGGAATTCTGGGTGTACCTGATGACGTCCATGCTCATCGACGACGGGGAGGAAGTGGGCATGATCGCGATTTCCCATGACATCGAGGACAGGAAGGTCGCCGAGCAGCAGCTGCTGCTGTTCAGCGAACAGCTCAAGCAGATTCATCGGCTCAATACGACACAGTACCCGGACTTCCCCGACCTGTTCGAGGATTACCTGCGAACCGGTATCGAAATGTTCGGCATGCAGAGTGGACTGATCACGAAGATCGACGATGCGATGTATGAAATCCACGCCGTGCGATCGCCGCATGCCACCCTGGAACCCGGACAGAAATATCCGCTCTCCTGCTCGGTATGCTCGACCGTCGCGGATTCGCGGAACACGCTGGCGGTACGCGATACGCGACAGCAGCCGGATGTCGCCGACATCCTGCTCTGCGGCGCCCTTCACGTGCGTTCCTATATCGGCACGCCAATCCATGTGCGGGGCAGCGTGTACGGGACACTCTGTTTTTCCTCGGAGCACGCGCGCACCGAGCGTTTTCGTCCCAGTGACAGCGAAGCCATCGAACTGCTCGCACGCAGCATCGGCAATTATCTCGACGAGGAACTGGTAGAGGAAGAACGCAAGCGCAGCGCGCAGGAACTGCTCAAAGCGAAGGAAGATGCCGAGGCAGCAGACCGCGCGAAAAGCGAATTCCTCGCGTCGATGAGCCACGAAATCCGTACGCCGATGAACGGGGTGATTGGAATGACGGGACTGCTTCTCGAAACCGCGCTCTCGGAAGAGCAGCACGAGTACGTGGATACAATACGCAGCAGCGGGGAAAGTCTCCTGACCATCATCAACGACATCCTCGACTTTTCGAAAATCGAATCCGGTCGCATGAATATCGAAGCCCACCCCTTCGCGCTGCGACCCTGCATCGAAGAAGTGTTCGACCTCCTCCTCCCGAACGTGGAAGGAGCGAATCTCGAAATGCTCTATCTCATCGCCGCGGATGTCCCTCCCCGGGTCGTCGGAGATGTGACGCGCGTACGACAGATCCTTGTCAACCTCATCGGCAATGCGATAAAATTTACCGACGAAGGCGAGGTGTTCGTCGAGGTCACGGTGCAGACACGCGAAGATGCGGCCTGCACGCTGCGCTTCGAAGTACGCGACACCGGTATCGGCATTCCGGAATCCAAACGCGAACTGCTGTTCCGCTCCTTCTCGCAGATCGACTCCTCCACCACCAGGAAATACGGGGGCACGGGCCTCGGACTCGCCATCTCGTCGAGCCTGGTCGGCATGATGGGCGGCCAGATCTGGGTCGAGAGCGAGGTCGGAAAGGGATCGTCATTCTATTTTACACTGCGGGTTGGACTGCCGGAAGAGAGCACGGAAAGTCCCGCGCTGCAGAGTCCGGGGGCGCTGCAGGGCAGACGCATACTGATCGTGGACGATAACCAGACGAATCGGCGCATTCTCAATCTGCAATGCGTGGGCTGGGGCATGGAGTGTCTCGCCCTCCCGTCGGGCCGGGAAGCCCTCCGCGTTCTCGAATCCGGCACGGCTTTCGATATCGCCATCGTCGACATGCTCATGCCGGAAATGGACGGACTCGAACTCGCCGGACGCATCACGCATGAGAAAAGCACGGAAGGCATGCCGCTCATTCTCCTCAGTTCCCTCAGCCGTCATGAGGAGCAGGTCGTATCCGGCGGACTCTTTCAGTACGTGCTGACCAAGCCGGTCAAACAGGCGCAGCTCGAGAAAGTGCTCACCTCCATCCTGCAGCGAAGCGACCTGCGGCAGATTCCGTCAACCGGGAGACGCCACCTCGATACACGGCTCGCGGAGAGCATCCCTCTGCACATCCTCGTCGCCGAAGACAACATGGTCAATCAGAAACTCGTGGTCCGCGTGTTCGAACAGATGGGGTATCGCCCCGATGTCACCGCCAATGGACTCGAAGCTCTCGACGCCCTGCGCCGCCAGTCCTACGACATGGTGTTCATGGATATTCAGATGCCGGAAATGGACGGACTGGAAGCGACACGCCGGATCCGCCAGGATTTCCCCCCGGAAAAACAGCCCGTCATCGTCGCGGTTACGGCGAACGCGCTCGACGGGGACCGGGAAATCTGCCTCGATGCCGGCATGCACGACTATATCAGTAAACCCATCCGCATCGATACCGTGCAGCAAACCATTCAACGGTGGCAGGGCGAGGTCCTGCGCCGCCGTGCCGCAACCGACTCCGCGACCGGAACCGCAACCGCGACCGGGACTGCAACCGATACCTCGGCCGGGACCGCGTCAGACAGCGCGGCCGGCACAGTGACCGACGCGGCCTCTGATGGTCTTCTCGATACGAATACGGTGGAGATGCTGCGGTCCCTTGCCGCTACGAGCGATGAACCGATGCTCGCCGAGCTGTTGAGCATCCTGGAAACGCAGAGCGTGGAATTGATGGATGAAATTGCCGGGGCGCTCGCGAGGAATGATGCCGATGGGGTGCAGCGCGCGGCGCATACGCTGAAGGGATCCGCCCTGAACCTGGGTGCGAAGAAGTTCGCCGAAACCTGCTTCACCGTGGAGAACGCCGCGGAGGAAGGCCGCCTCGCGGACATTCCCCGGCATCTCGAGACCGTGCGCGAAGTGTACCGTCACACACTGCCCCTGCTGCGCGTCACCTACCTCTCCACACCCGCTCAGTGACCGCAGCTGCGCTCTTCGTGATGCACCAGCATTCCGACCCGGGCGTCGGCGATCACCTTTTCGACGAGCTCGTGATCGGTGAGTACGGGCTGTATCCTTGCCAGGCGGAAATCCTCCCGCAGACGCATTCCCATTCCACCCGCCACCACGATCTCGCATCCCTTCAGCGCTTCAAGAATACCGGCATGACTGTGCTGATGTCCCCCGTGATGTCCGCTTCCCGTCCCGTGTTGATGCCCGTGCTCCTGTCCACGACCGTGCTGCGTAAATGTGTTCTCCACGTAGCGCTGCTCCTCCTCGCCGTCCTCCTGCGAGAAAATGACGAATCCGCGCGTGCGGCCGACATGCCGGGCGACATGCGTCCCGTCATCCGATGCGATTGCGATGTTCATGTGCTTTTTCCTTTTCGTTTTTCCAGTAGTGTTTCGTGATGGGCCGAACCCTCGCGCAGCATGCGCTTCCCGCAGGACGGGCAGCGCTTTTCGCGGCAGGGAACACCTCGCTCATGTTCGACACGGGTCTCACAGGCGGGACAGATGCAGGTTCCGCCCTTGCCCATGGTGTGCTGTTTCTGCATGACGCTGCCTCCTTGCATGACAATTTCCTTCCCATGAATCAGGGCCTGGGCCACGGTCCGGCGGGCAGAGGCCAGGATGCGCCCGAACGTCTGGCGGCTGATCTGCATCTGCGCCGCGGCATCGGCGTGATAAAGGCCTTCCGCGTCCGCCAACCGCAGGGCTTCGACTTCGTCGAGCGTCAGAATCAACTGCGCGAGCTGCGCCGACGGGACTCCCGCCGGCTTGAAACGCCGTACCTCCGGCTCGAAACCGATGGCGCGGCAGTGATGCGGCCTTCCTCTGCGCGTGCTCATGAGATAATAATAGGCATATGCCCATAAATAATCAAGGTGGATATGCGGATGCGACGCGTGTCTTGTGCTGGAAACGCGTTTATGATACATTGCTTCCACATCAGCAGGAGGACGCATGATCAAAATCGCGGTGATCGAGGATGAGGCCATAGTCCGGGAGACTGCCATTGAGCGATTGACGGAGGCGGGATACCAGGTGGTGTCGGCGGAGAACGGGCTGACGGGTATCGACGTGATACGCGAGCAGCAGCCGGACCTGGTGCTTTGCGACATCATGATGCCCAATCTGGGTGGTTTCGGCGTACTGGAATATGTGCGCAAGGATCCTCAGACCGCGCTCATCCCCTTTATTTTCCTTTCGGCACTCTCGGACAAGAGTGATCTGCGCAAGGGCATGCTTTCCGGTGCGGATGATTACCTGACCAAACCGTTTGGCAGGGAGGAGTTGCTCAACGCGGTGGAAGTGCGGCTCCGGAAAAAGGCATCCTTCGACAGCAGTCTACAGAGCACCATGGAGCAGGTCCGCGACTCGCTCAGCCTTTCCCTGCCGCATGAATTTCTGACCCCGCTCAATTCCATCCTCGGACTGTCGGCGCTGCTGCGGGATCACAGGGACGATTTCGACGGGGAGGAGGTCGCGGAGATGCTTGGCAGCATTCATGCCGCCGGACAGCGGCTGCTGCGCCTGGTGCAGAACTACCTGCGCTTCGCCGAGCTCGAGAGCCTGCGCCACGACGCGGAACGCCGCGAGGTTCTGCTTCGCGAGCATTTTGCCTTTCCCGACAAGGTGCTCAAGGAGACCGTAATGCAGCTGGCGCAGCAGGCCGGTCGTCGCAAGGATCTGATTGTACGGGTGGAAGCGGCGGACCTGCAGATCGGGGTACGGAATTTTGAAAAAATCGTAGAGGAGCTGACGGACAACGCGTGCAAATTCAGCCTGGACGGCACGCGCATCGAGATCACGGGACAGAAAATAGACGGGTATTATGAACTGACTGTCATGGACAGGGGACGCGGGATGTCGCAGCAGCAGATACAGTCGATCGGAGCCTACCGGCAGTTCGAACGCACCGAGTACGAGCAGCGCGGTGTGGGTTTGGGACTGGCGATCGTCCACGCCATCGTCGACCTGCATGGCGGGATGCTGCGCATCGACAGCGAGGCGGGAAAGTACACGGCAGCCACGGTATTGATACCGGAAGCGCCGCCTGAAGGGGAGTGATCGGCGTCGGGACTTCGGATTGTCAGGACGTGATGTCGAATTTCTTTATCAGGTCGTAAAGGGTGGTGCGACCGATCTGCAGGGCCCGTGCCGTTTCGGTGATGTTCCCGTCATAGAGCTCCAGCGCACGCCGGACCGCCAGTTCCTTGATTTTCTCCAGGGGAAGGACGTCGTCACGGGAGGAGAACACCCGTGTAGACATCGCCCCTCCGTCCTGGGCACCGATGAAACGAAGGGCCTGCGGGAGGTCCTGGGGACGGATGACGCTCTCCTCGGCGAGCAGCACGGCTCTTTCGATGATGCTCTGCAGCTCACGCACGTTGCCGGGCCAGGTATAACGCTGGAGCAGGGACAGCGTATCCGCGTGCAGTTCGAGTCCCGGCCGCTTTTCGCGTTCTGAGAAGCGCTCGAGAAAGTGCTCGGCGAGCAGTGGGATCTCGGAGGGCCGCTCACGCAGCGGAGGCAGCTTGATCGGGAAGGTGGACAGCCGGTAGTAGAGATCCTCGCGGAATTCCCGCTGTTCGGCCATGGAAAGCAGGTCGCGGTTGGTGGCGCTGATCACGCGCGCGTCGCTGGAGAGCGTCTCAAGGCCGCCCACGCGTTCGAACTGCTTGGTCTGTATTACGCGGAGCAGCTTGGCCTGCAGGCTCATATCGAGTTCGCCGATTTCATCCAGGAAGATCGTCCCCGTATGTGCTGCTTCGAACTTTCCGATTTTCCGCTCGACGGCACCGGTAAACGAACCGCGCTCGTGTCCGAACAGTTCGCTTTCGAGCAGTTCCCGTGGGATCGCGGCGCAGTTGATGACGACGAAGGGACGGTCCTTGCGATTGCCGTTGAAGTGTATCGCCCGCGCGATCAGTTCCTTTCCCGTTCCGCTCTCCCCCTCGATGAGCACGTTGATCTCGCTGTTCCGCGCCTTGTCGACCAGTTTGAGCACGTTCTGCATCGGCCCGGAGTTGGAGATGATGTTCTCGAAACGCACGGAGGTCTCCAGCGTGTCCTGCAGCTGTTTGACGCGGTCGCGCAGGTCGTGGAGACTGATCGCGTTGTTGATCGCGAACTGCAGGCGTTTCAGGTCCACGGGTTTCGTGAAATAGTCCGCGGCGCCGGCGCGCATGATCTCGACGGCGACGTCAATTTTCCCCTGGGCGGAGAGCATGATGACCGGGAGTTCCGGTTTCTTCTCCTTGACTGCCTTCAGTGCGTCGAGGCCGGAGAGACCGGGCATCATGTGGTCGAGCAGGACGACATTCGGATTTTCGTCGAGGTTTTTTATCAGCGCCTCGCCGGAAGAGAAGACCTCCGTCGCGTATCCCCAGGACTGCATGGTGAATTCGAGCAGTCGGCGGAGGGAGTGATCGTCGTCGACTATGTAGATAAGCGGTTTTTGCATGACGGCTGCCGGAGAGATTTCAGGCGACTGGATGCATGGAAACTACGAAAAAAAACGACAACGCACAGTCGTGTCAGGAGCGTGTGCGCCGTGCGGTACGCAGGACGAGCTGCTGTTCCCTGTTGAAGCTGCGCGACCGCAGCAGCGTGACGACGAGCAGGCTGCCGAGCGCCGTTGAACCGACGAGCATGAGCATGACCATGATCTGATACTTGACAGCGATGAAGGGATCGCTCCCCGCGAGTATCTGGCCGGTCATCATGCCCGGGATGAAGACCAGGCCCACGCCCATCATGGCGTTGATACTCGGGATCATGCCCGCACGCACCGCTTCGCGCACGATATCAGCGGAAGCCTGCCGCGCGGTCGCGCCGCAGATCAGCCGCAGCTCGACCTCGTGACGCCGGCGTTGCAGGTCAGTGAACAGGCGGTCGAGCGAGATGGCGATGGCGTTCATCGAGTTGCCGATGATCATTCCGCCCAGCGGGAGAAAGTAGTCGGGCCGGTACCAGGGTTCAGCATCAACGATGACCGTGACCACGAAAAGCGACACCAGCATGTAGCTGAGCAGCATACTGAAGAATACCGGGAAGAACAGACGGATGCTGCCGCTGTGTACGCGTCCGCGGATGATGCGTGCGGCGAAAAAGATCATGACCGCGTACACCGCCAGCACGATGTACCACTGGCGGACCTGGAAAATCCAAGTGAGGACGAAGCCGAGCAGCACCAGTTGCGCGATGGTGCGCAGCGTGCCCCAGAGCAGATCGCGCTCGAGTCGGAGCTGCATTTTCAGCGACGCGGCACCGGCAAGCAGAATGAAGATGAGGACCAGGCTCAACGGCAGCAGGCCGATATCCAGGGCGCCGCTCACGAGCGCAGCTCCAGCCGTCCGTCCGCGAGTATCGCATGACGCCGCGACAGGGAGACAGGCAGGTCGGGCGGCGCATGGGAAACGAAAACCGTGCTGAGCTGTTCCTGCGCATGCAGCGTGCAGATCACTTCGAGCAGTGCGTCCGCTGCGGAAGCATCCAGTGCCGCCGTCGGCTCGTCGAGCAGGAGAACGTCCGGTTCCATCAGAAGCAGGCGCAGCAATGCGCAGCGCTGCTGCTCGCCGACGGAGAGGTCTGCGGCGTCGCGATCGAGGGGAATGGTACCGAGTCGGAAGCGGGCGAGCCAGTCGCCGAGTCTGTCGATGTCCGGGGGAGCAGCACTGCTGTAATCGAAACTCATCAGCAGGTTTTCCCGCACGCTGCCCTCTGTGACCACCGGCTGCTGCTGCAGGTAGGCCACGCGACGCCGGTATTGCGGAGGAGCGATGCCTGCGGCATCCTCACCGTCGAGTTCCAGCCTGCCGTCCGTCACCGGATGCAGGCGCGCCAGCGCGCGCAGCAGCGAAGTCTTTCCGCCGCCCGAGGGACCTGTCAGCAGCAGCAGTTCGCTCCTTTCGAGCGAAAAGTCCAGATCCTCGAACAGCACGGCGCTCCCGTAGCGCACACACAATCCCGTCGCGCGGAGTATGACCGGACGGGTATCGGATTCCATATGTTGCGTGCTGTCTGCCATATCAACGAAATTTCCCGTAGTTTAAGAAGAATTTCGAACACAGTGCGAGTATCCCGACGTGCGCCTTTCGAAAAATCTCTTCCTTATCGTTGGTGTCGCTTCCGTCATCCTGCTCGGTGCAGCCATATTCTTCCGTCCCGCACCGGAGCCGCACGCGCTGCCCGAAACAGAGAGAGCGCCGGAGGAGGAACTGCGCTTTTTCCTCGACGACAGCATGGATTACGACGTGAAGCTGTCCCGCATCCTCGCGGAACGTCGCATCGACAGGACGAAGCAGCTCGGCATTGCGCATCCGGAACTCGCGGACCTCGCCCGGGAGGTCGCGGACAGCCTGCGTGCGCGTCTCGAGCGCAGGGCGCGCATCGAGTGAAAGCGGGCGAAGCCGGGTGCTGCGCCGCCGCCGAATCACGCTGAATAAAAAAAGGCCCCGCATCGCGGCGCCTTTTTTTATTCCCGAGGAGGAGAAGTTCAGCCTGCGAGTTTCGCAGCGAGAAAGGAACGCAGTCCGTCGATGGCCACGCGCTCCT
>JAVVFP010000531.1:0-2566 GCA_032250495.1 Bacteroidota bacterium
GAGCAGGACAGGGAGGGAGGCGACGGTTCTGCGTGTGAATACCCAGAGGCTGTCCTCGTCCCGCGTCAGCGCGACCTCGGTGTTGGCCGCCGGCTTGCGCCAGACATAGACCGCTCCGTCGTAGGCGGCCGGAATTTCATCGAGATCCACCAGCTCGTAGCGGTCGAGGAAGGATTTGAGGTCCCGCGCCACGTCCGCGCCCTGGCTTTCCCGCAGCGCGGCGGGAATATCGTCGAGATCCAGCGTACGCATGGCTGCGCGCATCGCCTTGCTGCGCGCAGCTTCCGTCGTGTCGCTGCTGTAGACGATCATGTTGACGAGAAAGCTGCGGAAGGTTTCGCGGGGAGTGGAGCGATCCACATCCTGCGCGGCTGCGGGCCGGAGGAGCAGCAGGAGAAGCGCAGTGAGGATGAGGAGGCGGGAGGTACGGCCGACGAGCGGCGAAGTGACCGGGGAGGAGGTGGACCTGCCGGGAGACTGCATGGATACGTGAGTTTGGTGCAACAATCGGGGCCGCGCTTTGCGGTGACGGGAATATACGGGATTACGCCGTACGATGACAGAAACTCAGCGGGACGCGGTGGCGGATTGCGCTTCCTCGACCGCTTCCCCGGTGAGGTCCCGGGGACCGAGTACGATGCCGACTTTTTCGAGGAAGGCGTTCGGGGGAATTCCCCCTGCGAACACCCAGGTGTAATCGTTTTCGAGCGAGCGCTTCTCGCCCTGGACGTCCAGGATCACGGCATCCTCGCGTATCTCTGCGGGAGAGGAGTTGTAGATGACTTCGAGCATGCGCGCATCGATGCATTCCTGCACGCGCTGCGCGTTGCGTTCCTTGATGCGGGAGAAGGCATCCTTCCGGTAGGATATGGTGACCTTGTTTCCCTTCTGATGTGCGAGTCCCATCGCGGCCTCGATCGCACTGTCGCCGCCTCCGACGATCAGGATATGACTGTTCGTATATGCATCCGCCTCGATGAGACTGTACATCACCTTGGGCAATTCCTCGCCGGGAACACCGAGCTTGCGCGGCGTGCCGCGGCGTCCGAGAGCGAGCAGCACGTGCCGCGCGCGGTAGCTGCCTTTCGCCGTGGTGACAGTGAAGACGCCGTCGTCGTCGCGCGTGATATCGTCGACTTTCTCCTGCTCGCGCACCTGCAGTCCGGATTTCTCGAAGACGCTGTTCCAGAACTCGAGCAGCTTTTCCTTGCTGATCTCCAGCGACTTGAATTTTCCGTGCATGGGGAATTCCACCGGCGAGGTCATCACCAGCTTCTGTCGCGGGTACTTCGCGACGGTGCCGCCGAGTATGTCCTGCTCGAGCGTCACGTATCGCAGACCTTTCTCTATGCTGCGCAGCGAAGCGCTGATGCCACCGGGGCCCGCACCGACGATGCAGACGTCATGCACATCCTCTCCCACGGGCGCCGCCTCGCGCAGACGGTCGACGATGATGTCGATGACATCGCGTCCCTGGTTGACGGCGTTCTTGATCAGGGCCAGGCCGCCGAGTTCGCCGATGATGAACATTCCCGGCACATTGGTCTCGTACTCCTCGCTCAGCTGCGGCATGTCCGCGCTGATGCCAGGGTTCGCCATGACGATTTCGATGGCGCCGACCGGACAGGCTTCCGCGCACAGGCTGTGCCCGATGCACTTGTGTCCGTTGATGATCGCGGCCTTCCCGGCGATGATGCCGAGCACGTCGCCCTCGGGACAGGCATCGGCGCAGGTGCCGCAGCCGATGCACTTCGACACGTCGATATGCGGATGCTGCGCCCGCGGTCCCCCGGACTGCAGCGCGCCGCGCTCGGCGGCCTCACGCGCCGTGCGCTCTTTGCGACGCACACGGCGCATGTAGGGGATGGTCGTCACGAAAACGAGGACGAGAAAAATCAGGAATATGAGAAAGCCTTCCATCGCGGTACCGGCAGCTGTTTGTTTGATATGGCGGAGCAGGGCGGACCGTCGAGGTCCGAAGGAACTCGCTTCGGGGATTGTTCCAAGATAAGGATTGCGCCGTAAGTACAGCAAGTCAGGCAAGCGACATGCAGACGGAACCGCACGGCGCTTGCGCAAATGCTTGCGAATCCATAGTTTGTTTCGAATCCATTCGAATCGCCTGTCGGGGCGGACTCCCAATCAACCGGTCCTCACGGCCGCATCGCAACAATACCGCATGTCGCCAGCTGTACATCGGCTCTATGTATGGACTCTCGTCGTTCTCGGAATCGGCGTGGCCGTCATCGTCGGCTACGAGGGATTCCGCTATTATTCCACCAGTCCCGCCGAACGCGGGAACATCCTCGCCGATTACGAAGCGCAGATTTCCGATATCGACGTCGAACTCGAACTCATGCAGGAAGGCCTGGGCAGTTCCGACATGACGGAGGAAGAACTCCGTGCGCGGCAGGCTACACTCCGTTCCGAACTCGAGTACTGGGCGAACTGGGGCGCGACGGGTTTTTTCGGCCACGGACTCGGCATCGTCGGCTCGCTCATGATGCTCTCCGGCGTCATCCTCTATTCCACGCGCAAGCGCGTCAGACGCTTCCGTTTCGTCGGA
>JAVVFP010000532.1:0-2564 GCA_032250495.1 Bacteroidota bacterium
AGTCCCCACGAGAAAACTCCCGCGCAGGGCGCGGGCGTCCTGGGCATCGGCATGCTGCTCGATTGCGCGGGCGACGACCGGTACGAGGCGCATTCCTTCTCCCAGGGCTGCGGTCGCTTCGGCGTCGGCGTGCATTACGACGCGAAAGGAAATGACCAGTACTTCAGCCGGGGCTTCAGCCAGGGCGCGGGACTGTACGGTATCGGCGTGCTGATGGACCGCGCGGGTGACGACGCCTATCACACCGTGTATTACGCGCAGGGCTACGGCTTCGCAGGAGGTTGCGGACTGCTGATCGACATCGCGGGCGACGACCGCTATGTGGCCGACGACACCGACCTCGTGCATATCGGAGACGAGACGCCGAAGCACAACGAAAGTGACGCGCAGGGCTTCGGCGCAGGACGGCGCGGCGACCATACCGACGGACACAACATGTCCGGTGGACTTGGCATTCTCGACGACCTCGACGGCGACGATTTTTATTCGGCCGGCGTGTTCGCGCAGGGCAGCGGCTACTGGTTCGGCTACGGCATCCTCAACGACGAAGGCGGCGACGACCGCTACCGGGGCGTGTTCTTCAACCTCGGGGCCGCGGCGCATTTCGCCATCGGTGTGCTCTTCGATAACGGCGGGAACGACCAGTCCGACCTGGTCATGACGCTGGGCTTCGGCACGGCGCATGACGGATCGGCGGCTTTCTACATCGATGTCGACGGCGACGACCGCTACACGATGTCCGCCGCCGACGACCGGGCTGTCAGCCTCGGCAGTTCGCTGAACAATTCCTTCTCGCTGTTCGCCAATATCCGTGGCAACGACCGCTACGCACCCGTGGGCAACACCATGGGCTACAGCATGGCCCGGCGCGACGGCGAGTGGGCGCAATACGGTCCGACGACCGGACTGTTTTTCGATATCGGCGGAAGGGACGAATACCTGTCCGGTCCGGGAATGGAAAACAGCCACTGGAAGGAACATCACGACGTCGGGCTGGGCCTCTACGGTTTCGGTATCGACATAGACGCCGGCCTCATCCGTTTCGAGCGGGAATGATGCCTGCGTTTTGTCGCGAGCGGGATTTTCGTAAACTAGATGATTGCAATTGTTGAATTCAATACTGTGGCGGACCCTCGGACATGGCAAAGAAGCAGCAGAACACACTTGAAAAAATCGTTTCCCTCGCGAAGAGACGCGGGTTCATCTTCCAGTCCTCCGAAATCTATGGAGGTCTCAACGGCTGCTGGGACTACGGTCCGCTCGGCGTCGAACTGCTGCGCAACGTGAAGGATTCCTGGTGGAAGTTCATGACCTACCGCGATGACGTGGTCGGCCTCGACGCCTCCATCCTCATGCACCCGCGGGTCTGGGAGGCCTCCGGTCATGTCGAAAACTTCACAGACCCGATGGTCGACTGCAGGCAGTGCAAGAGCCGCTACCGTCTCGACGTGCTCTACGAATCCTACAATGAAAAGCGCCGGAAAAAAATCGCCGACGCCTACGCGGAACTGCTCGACGCGAAAGGCGGCGACGCCGAGGCTTTCAGGGCCACACCGCGCGAGCAGCAGATGGAAGTCTCCGGTGACGCGATGATCGATGACGCCGCCGTCTTCGAGTACATGAATGAAAAGCAGCTGCTGGTCTGTGCCAACTGCGGCGGTGCAGGCACCTACACGCTGCCGCGCAAGTTCAATCTCATGTTCAAAACCTTCGTCGGTCCGGTGGAGGACAACAGTGCCGTCGTGTTCATCCGACCCGAGACCGCCCAGGGCATTTTCGTGAACTTCGCCAATGTGACGCAGTCCACACGACAGAAACTTCCTTTCGGCATCGCGCAGATCGGCAAGGCTTTCCGCAACGAGATCAACACGAAGAATTTCCTCTTCCGCACACGCGAATTCGAACAGATGGAGATGCAGTTCTTCGTCAGGCCCGGCAGCGACGACCAGTGGTTCGACACCTGGCGCGATCTGCGCCTGCAATGGTTCATCGATCTCGGCATCACACCGGAAAAACTGCGCATGAAGGAACATGCCGAGGATAAACTGGCGCACTACGCCAAGACCGCGGTGGACGTGGAGTACGAATTCCCCTTCGGATGGGGCGAGATCGAGGGCATTCACAACCGCACGGACTATGATCTCGGCCGTCACCAGGAGTATTCCGGCAAGAGCATGGAATATTACGACCAGGAGGCGGATGAGAAATTCATCCCCTACGTGATAGAGACCTCGGCGGGCGCGAGCCGCTCACTGATGGCCTTCCTGGTCGACGCCTACGCGGAAGAGGAACTCGAGAAGGAAACACGTATCGTGCTGCGCTTCCATCCCCGCCTCGCTCCTTTCAAGGCCGCCGTGCTGCCGCTGGTCAACCGCGACGGCATGGACGATATCGGCATGACGCTCTACCGCGACCTGCAGAAAGATTACAAGGTGTTTTACGACGACAGCGGTTCCGTCGGACGCCGCTACCGTCGCCAGGACGAAATCGGCACGCCGTACTGCATCACCATCGACTCGCAGACGCTGGAAGACCAGTCGGTCACGGTCAGGGACCGCGATACG
>JAVVFP010000533.1:0-2563 GCA_032250495.1 Bacteroidota bacterium
CGACTCTCCCTTTTTCACCGACGGCGGACCATGGTCCGCCGTCGGTGTTTTCCGCAAAGAGCAACATTTCGTATTTTGCTTATCCGGACACGAAGTTCCTTCACGAGCGAAGAGATATACCATGTCGCATCTTGCAAGTTCCGATCCCCAGCTTTATGAGATCATTCAACAGGAAACCGAGCGTCAGATAACGAAGCTGCAGCTGATCGCCTCGGAAAATTACGCGAGTCCTTCCGTCATCGAAGCCACGGGCAGCGTCCTGACCAACAAGTACGCCGAGGGCTATCCCGGCAAACGCTATTACGGCGGCTGTGAATACGTCGATCAGGCCGAGGATCTCGCACGGGAGCGGCTCGGCAAACTCTTCGGTGCCGCGTATACCAACGTACAGCCTCATTCCGGTGCCACCGCCAACCAGGCCGTGTACTTCACCTTTGTCAAGCCGGGCGACAAGGTGCTGGGCATGGACCTCGCGCACGGAGGTCACCTGACGCACGGTTCGCCGGTGAATTTTTCCGGCAAGCTCTACGACATCCATTCCTACGGTGTGGACAGGGACAGCGGCACCATCGACCTGAACCAGGTCGAAGATATCGCCATGCGCGAAAAACCGAAACTCATCATCGTCGGCGCCAGCTCCTATCCGCGCAATATCGATTACCAGGCCTTCCGCCAGATCGCGGACAGGGCCGACGCCTACCTCTGGGCGGACATCGCGCATCCTTCCGGTCTTATCGCGGCAAAGCTTCTCAATGACCCGATGCCGCACTGCCATGTCGTCACCTCCACGACACACAAAACACTCCGCGGCCCCCGGGGCGGCATCATCATGATGGGCGAGGACTGGGAGAACCCCTTCGGCATCGTTGCTCCCAAATCCGGACGCACGAAAATGATGTCGGAAGTGCTCGACAGCGTCGTCATGCCGGGCATACAGGGCGGACCGCTCATGCATGTGATCGCGGCCAAGGCCACCGCCTTCGGAGAGGCGCTGCAGCCGTCCTTCCTCACCTACCAGAAACAGGTGAAAACCAACGCGGCGAAGCTTGCCGACCTTATGGTCGCGAACGGGTTCAACCTCATCTCCGCCGGAACTGACAACCATCTCATGCTGATCGACCTGCACAACAAGAACGTGACCGGCAAGGAAGCCGAGAATGCGATGGAGAGGGCAGGTATCACACTGAACAAGAACATGGTTCCCTTCGACGACCGCTCTCCCTTCGTGACCAGTGGCATCCGCATCGGTACCGCCGCCATCACCACGCGCGGTTTCCGCGAGGCCGACATGGAATTCGTCGCGGATATGATCAACACCGTGATCAACAATATAAGCGACGAAGCCGCACTCGATGGCGTGAGGGACAACGTGAAGGACTACTGCTCGAAATTCCCCCTTTATACGGATTTGACAGACTGAAACACTTCACATGTTCAGCCGCGAACCCCGCCACTCGGCGGGGTTTCCGTTATGTCGGCATCGCGCGGCAAACGCTGCAATGGCGCACGCATCGCATGCACATATCCGCCGAGGTACCCCGTGTCGCGGTAACGGATCCACTGCAGCACGGCGAGAACCCCGTGGCCGGCAAGCGCCCACAACCGCAGGAGCCTCGCGATCCCGGGTGCGGCGAAGCGCGCGCTGAGCATGCGCAGCGCGTACACGTACAGCGCCTGCGTGTCATGCGTCCGTTCCCGGTTCCCCTTGCTCGGCATATGCAGATAGCCCGCCTCGGCAAGAAGGACGATACGGCCCCGTCGGGACAGCATCGCCGTGAACCAGGCATCCTCACCGAAACAGCGACCGGTGCGCAGTCCGAGAGGAGCCCCCGAAAAACATGCGGGGTCGAATCTCAGTCCCCGCGCTGCCGTGCGCCGAAAGCTCAGGGCGGTGGAAGGAAGGATCTGCGCCTCACCGGAAGCGCCTGCCGTCACGTCGAAATCGGGGATACCCGAGCTGCGAAACCGGTTTTTCCCCCGGTCGGTCTGAAGGAGGAATATGTCCCGCAACATCCGCTCCGGCCGTGAGCGTGGAGACGGATTGCGAAGGGTCCCGCCTGCGGCCGCGACACCACGGTCTTCGACATCGCGGGCGTCTGTGGCATGATCCATCCCGCCGAGAAAAATTCGATTCACCGAAGCGACGTATTCCGGGTCGGGAATTGCATCATCGTCCATGAACGTAACGATGTCGCCCCCGGCCTCCTCGAGTCCGCGATTGCGCTGAACAGCGATACCGGCAGGTGATGGGATGATGGTGAGGAGAAACGGGAGGTCCTTTGCGACATCCCCGCGTGACAGCGTCGACACGCTGGCGTCCACGACGATGACCTCATCGGGCGGCACGGTCTGTCTGCCCAGCGCCGCAAGCAGGCGCCGCGTTTCCGCACCGCGGTTGCGCGTAATGATGACAAAGGAATGTGTCATGCCGGGGAACCGTCTTCCGCCTGTTCGACGAGCCAGCCCGCCGACCGCAGATCATCCCAGAACGCGGGATATGACTTGCGTACGCTCCAGGGACTGTCCAAACGCATCGCGCTGCCTCCCGCGAGGGTGAGCAATG
>JAVVFP010000534.1:0-2560 GCA_032250495.1 Bacteroidota bacterium
GTTAAGCATCCTGAAACGGTATGTTGCCCTTGAAACGCTCAGGCTTGTACTTGCTGAACCATTGATCATGATGCGGTTTCCCAGGAAGCCCTGCATTTGCATTCTGCGGTCCCCCTGATACACGAGCTGGTTCCTGTCGTCGAACGTTCGGTCCTGGATAACCAGAGGCAAGTCGAATTCTCCGGAAGGCAGATTATCGTTCTCATCTTCGACGATAAACATGCCGGCGAGCCCGTAATATACCTGTGGGCCGGTGATTTTATCTGGATGCGGGTGAAACCAGTAGGTGCCCGGACGGTTTGTCACTTCAAATTCATAAACGTATTCCTCGCCGGTTTCGACAGCAAACATGGGGTGGCCGTCCATTACGGGCGATATGTGCAGTCCGTGCCAGTGGATTATACTCTCGTGCGGCAGCTCATTTTTGAAACGTACCCTGATTTTCTGTCCGGGTTTTACGCGGATAATGGGACCGAGATACGACCCGGGCAGTTCTTCGAGTGATTTATCATCGCCGCTGATCAGCTTTGATCTGTAGGTGAATACAGCGGTGTGTGCACCGGGCAGCAATTGCATATCTGTTTTTACTGCCGTGAGTTCGATGTCGGTGTCCGGTTTGAAATCACCATCGACTTCGGTATTGCCTTCTTGCTGGTTGTGTCGACCTGCAGGATTGCAGGCGGTGAGTGCAAGAGTGATAATCGATATGAAAGCAATCATCAACGGTTGGCTGACGATCTTTTTTCTGTCGCTCATGATGTATTCCTTCTTTTGCGACGGTTCAGTCTCAAAGAGCCGTTTGACTTGTATGCAGGAACATAAAGACTCATTACTCCAATGTCAACGAAATTCATCAGCCTTCGCCGCTTCCGCGCAGGACACGAAGCGACACGCCCTCTGCCGCGACACGCCCCCTGGTGCGGGGGCGATGCGCTCATCCGAACAGCCTCTCCTGCGTCAGGCCCGCACGGGCGAGCATGGTGGCGACAGTGCCTTCGGGCAGGGATGTGCGCCGTGCGATGGCGACCAGGTCATGGCCGCGTTCGGCGAGGCGGCGGACGACAAGGGACATCGGTTCGCCGATTTCGACGATCCAGCCGTCGGGGTCCTTGACCCGCAGCACGCGCTGCGCCCAGGGCTGTTCGCTGATTTCATGCACGAAGCGCACGTCCTCCCTCCTGAGCAGCCGGGCGATATCCTCGAGATCCTCGCATTCGAAATACAGTTCCATTCCCGGACACATGCCGCGGTGCGGCTGCGCATCGCCCGTCCCCTCCTCGAGCAGCGCCGCGAAATGCTCCGCGTCATGCAGCGCGAAGCCCGCACGGAAGCTGACATCCTCCCCGAAATCGAATTCCACCTCCTGTCCCAGCAGCTGCTCATAAAAGCGCCGCGACGCCGCCATGTCCCGCACCGTGATCAGCACCCCCTGGTAGCGCACCCCGAGTTCATTTCTTCCGTCCATCATTCTGTCCTCCGTCTGAAAAAACATCCGTATTCATCCGTCTGATCCGTCCGATCCGTGTTCCTTTTCCTCACGCCGCGCTGCGCGTTTTGCGCAGCTCCGCCTGCTTCTGTTCGAGCACGCTGCCGTACGTAATCGCATGCTTCCCGAAGCGCCGACGGATCTCGTCGAGGCCGGTGTAGAGTCCATCGAACTTCTCTTCCTCCTCCTCGAAAAGAAAGAGCTGCCCGTAATCCTCGATCAGATCCGACGTCGATATGCCCAGCAGGCGCACGCGCACGCGGCGGGTGTAGAGGGACTGAAAGATCCGTTCCGCCATGCGGTACAGCGCGTGGTCGGCATTGGTGTAGTCGCAGTGCAGGGTTTTTGTGGCGGTGACGAAGTCGGCGTAGCGCAGCTTGACGGTGATGCTGCGCGTGAGAAAGCCCCGCTCGCGCAGGTCATGTCCCACGCGCTGGGCGAGCTGTTTGAGCGTGGCCGTCATCGCGCGGGGGTCGAGCACGTCCTCGAGGTAGGTGTGTTCGGCCCCGAGGGATTTCTGCCGCCGGTACGGCAGCACCGGCGCGTAGTCGATGCCGCGGGAATGCTCGTGCAGCGTGCGTCCGTGTTTGCCGAACATGTTGGTGAACAGCTGCAGCGGAAGGCGGGCGATGCTGCCGATGCGCGGCATGCCCATGCCCAGCAGGTCGCGTTCCATCACCTCGCCCACGCCGGGCAGGATGCGCACGCGATGCGGCGCGAGAAAGTCCGCCTCGCCTCCGTCGGGCACGCGCAGGTCCCCGTGTCCCTTCCCCACGTTGGTGGCCACCTTGGCCACGAGCTTGTTGCGCGCGATGCCGTAGGTCAGCGGCAGCTGCAGTTCGCCCGTGATGCTGCGTTTGAGCCGGTGTCCCCAGCCCTCCTCCTCCCCCAGCACGCGTCCGCAGCCGCTGATGTCGAGATAGAATTCGTCGATGGAGGCCTTCTCGAGCACGGGGACGGAATCCTCGAGCAGCTCGGCCACGCGGTCGGAGTACTCGGCGTAATGCGTGAAATTCGGGTGCAGGAACACGGCCTGGGGACAGCATTCGTAGGCCTGCCGCAGCGGCATGGCCG
>JAVVFP010000535.1:0-2552 GCA_032250495.1 Bacteroidota bacterium
GCTTCCCTGAAGCTCTCGGTCACGCGGGGATACATGGCGATCTGCTGCAGTTCCACCTGCTCCGGGACGGGAGGAAGGCTGTCACTGTAGGTCTGGAAAAATTCCACCACCTCGCGATGCGACACCGAGGTGTTGCCGAACTTCTGCTGCTGTATCATCTCGATCATCAGGCGTTTGCGGATGTCATCACGGAATTCGCGTCGCATCTGATTGATGTTCATGCCCGCGACCTGTTCGAGCCGCTGTTCCGACCCGTAGTAGCGCGTCAGGTTCTTGATCTGCTCTTCGAGCCTGCGGGTGACTTCCTCCTGCGGAATTTCGATGCTGTCGAGCACGGCCTGGGCCAGCACGAGCTTGTCACTCATCATCGCGTCGAGAATGCGGCGCGCAAGCGCTTCGTCACCCAGGTCCGCCTTTGTCCCCTGCTGCAGCATCTGCATCTGCAACTCGGACTGCGTGATGATTTCATCGCCGATGACGGCGACCACGCGGTCGAGGCTGCGACCGTTCTGCGCCGCCGTGAGGGAAGTGAGCAGCACGAAAGCCGCGAGGAAGGGGAAGAATTTCATTTTCATATCACGTGTTGTCGTGCTGCGAATAATTCCTTACACAATACGGGCCAGGAAAGCGCGTGACAAGGGGAAAATCAATTCTCCCCGTCGCCGCCTTCACCGCTGACAAAAGTGTTCTCGAGATGGTCGGGATAGGTCTGCAGCCGGAATTTGTCACGCAGGGACTGCAGCCAGCGGCTGCGCAGCTCCTCTGCGCGGTATTCCTTGTATGCCGCCGTCGCGCCGGATTTCGCCTCCTCGAAGGTTTTCACCCGGGGGGGCTGGCGATCGAGCAGCTTGATGAGGCTGAAGCCGGACTGGAATTTTATCGGTCCGGCTCCCTCGCCGATCTCCAGCCTTGCGGCGGCCTTCGAAAGCGCGTTCTCGTCGACGGGCAGGTAATCCCATGCGCCGCGGGAGGAGTAGAGTCCCGGACGCTGCGTGTACCGCGCGGCCAGTTCCTGGAAATCCGCCCCGTTGTTCAGACTGTCGATATAGGCGTTGGCGAGCTTCTCGGTATACGTATAGATCTCTGCGAACTGCACGCGTGCGGGCAGCCGGAAGTTCTCCTTGCGCGTTTCCCACCAGGCGCGCACCGAATCCTCGCTCACCTGCACCCTGTTCCAAACGAGCTCATCCTCCAGCGTGGAGATGAGCGTGCTCTCCGTGTACTCGCGCAGCAGCCGCGCAAACTCGGGATACTTTTCCTCGAAGCCGCGGGTCTGGTCCAGCGCGATGCGCTCGTCGGCCATCATCATCGCGAGCGTGTCGAACGTGGGGGGCGAAATCGGACGCATCTGCATGGTGGGTTCGGTCCTGCTGAAAGCGATGGCCTCGCGCACGGACACCGGACCGATTTTCGTGCTGAAAAGGTAGGCGTCGAAATCCTGCGGTTGCAGCGCCCGCTCCCACTCCGGCGTCGAGGTCGTCACCCCGGAATCCACGCGGGAGACGAGAATTTTGACCACCTTGTCGTGCAGGGTGAAATCGTATTCCTCCCGCATGCGCTTGATGTAATTGAGATAATCCATCGCGAAGCGTTCGTTCATGTAAATGCGTCGCAGGTCATCCTCCTGTCCCTCATAGGGCAGCGGCGGCTCTTCGTCCAGCACCTTGATGATATGCATGCCGAAGGCGGTGCGCACGACGGAGGAGACTTCGCCCTCCTCGAGGTTGAACAGTGCCGTTTCGAAATTCGGCTCGAGGTTGACGCCACGGTTCATCCACCCGAGATCGCCGCCATTCGCGCCGGAGACCGAGTCCTGCGAATTGCGTCGCGCCAGTTCCTCGAAAGTTGCGAGGCCGTTCCGCAGCGAATCCAGTACGAGGGAGAGGTGCGCATACGCCGCGGCGGTGTCATTCGGGTTGTTGAGATCGAGGCGGTAGAGGATGTGTGCGGGACGCAGCCGCTGCCGGGAGGGTTTGCGTCCGATGAGCTTGAAGATGTGATACCCGAACACCGTGCGCAGCAACTGCGGAGCGATGTCGCCGACCTGCATGCCGTAGGCCATGTCGTCGAGCTGCGGAAAACTCTGTCCCGCGATGAACCATCCGAGTTTACCACGCGTGCGCTCGCGGCTTCCGTCATCGCTGTAGCGCATGACAAGCGTGTCGAAGGACAGGGGGCTGTTCTTCACTTCCGCGAAAATGCGTTGGGCCTTGTCGCGCGTCGACAGCGTATCGAGACTGCCGTCCTCGAACATCAGCCATTTGATGACGATATGCTGAAGATGCACCTCCTCTTTGCGTCGCTCGTACAGCTGCCGCATACCCGGCTGCTTGAGTTCATGCTCGTAGAGAAAGGTCTTCGCGAGCTGGTTGCGGTAGCTTTGCAGTTCCTCGCGTACCACCTCGCGCGCGGCGACATTCTGCTCCTTCGCTTCGCGAAGCTTGAGGCGGTAATTCACCCAGGTGTCGAGGAACTGCCGCTTGTCCACCATGTCGATGGGCTCTTCCATCCGTGTACGAAGGAACATCGCTTCATATTCATCCGCATGCAGC
>JAVVFP010000536.1:0-2551 GCA_032250495.1 Bacteroidota bacterium
CATGAATGCGGGCGCTGCGTCGGGGGGGGTGACTGTTTTCGAGGACTGCAAGTTACGGAACTGCCGGAAATAATGAGCCCTCTCTCCCACAGGACGGAAGAGAGGGCTCTATTCGAACGGGGCCGGGATCAGCGGATCACGACCAGGGAACGGGTCAGACTGCCCACGGACGTGGTCAGCCGGTAGAAGTACGTGCCGACTGCCAGGGATGCGAGCGGGATGTCCACGCTATGCGTTCCGGCGGCGTGCCGCCCGCGGACGATGTCCGCCACGGCGCGTCCGGAGGCGTCGTAGAGCGTCAGTATCAGGTCGCTCGCCTGCGGCAGGGAGAACTGCACGGTGGTCGTTCCGCGCGCGATCGGCGCGGGATGCGGCGACGGCGCGCCCAGGGCAAAGGAGTATCCGCCGAGCGCAGGCGCCGAGAGTATGCCCATGGGCTGCAGCTCCACGTCCCGCGACTGCAGCGCCCTGCCTTCGCGGTCGAAGGTCGTCAGGCGGTAGGCGTAGCCGCCCGGTGTGAGCGCCTCGTCGTAGCGATAGAAACCGCTTTCCGAGGGCGGTACGACGGCGACGGTGCGCCAGTCGTCACGCGCCAGCGAACGGCGTTCGACGATGAAGCCCAGTCCGCCGGTCTCGAGCGTGGTGGCCCACTGCAGGCGCGCTTCGCGGTCATTTTTCCACGCGGCGTTGACTTCGACCGGCCAGTTTTCCGGGAAGAAGGGATAGGCCATACCCCAGATGCCGTCGAGGTCGGTCACGCCGAAGGCGGTGACGCTCTGCATGAGAGGCGAAGCGTAGCCTGCGTAGGGCACCCAGACGTACTGGGCGGGAAGCTGCCGCCAGATGCGCAGCAGTTCGGGCTGATCGATGCCGGTCTGTCCGAGTTCGCTGAGCGTGTAATACAGCGTCATGTCCGCGGTGTAGCTGCCGCCGGCTTCCATCACGTAATGCCGGAACGCGTAGCGCAGGCGCTGAATGTTGCGCGGCAGCGCATAGGGCACGAGGCGCAGCGTCAGGTTGTCCACGGCGCCGGAGGTCACGTCGATGCGCGCGATGATATGTCCCTGCGCGTTGTAGAAGGACATACCGCTGCCCATGGGCAGCGAGCTCACGCTGTGCACGACCTCGTCGCGCGCTTCGTTCTCGAGTACGACGGGCACCGTCAGGGGACTGTTCACGATGGGCGCGCCCGTGACGGAATTTTCACCTTCGATGACGATTTCCCCGAAATAGGTTCCGGGCATCATGGTCAGCGCACTGATGCTGAGGCCGAGCATGTCGCCCTCGACGCCCGCTGCGTTCGACAGCGTGAGCCAGGACGTCGAACTGCTGGCGGTCCAGGCGATTTCCCCGGGACCGAAGCTCTCGCCGCCGTTGACGACGGGGATGCTGGCCGCGACCGACACGCGCTTGTAGGAAACCTTGATGCGCAGCGTATCGACGCCGACGCTGATTTTCCGCGGCTCGTAGACGCGGTAGGAAACCGGGATGCGCACGGGATCGTTGGCAGCATGCGGGTCGGTGACCGTGATCGTGCCGTTGTAGGTGCCGGGAGCGAGGTCCGATCGCGTGATGTCGACGGTGAAGCTGCCGGCGTTCACGCCCGTGGCGGGCGACGGCGTGAGCTGCAGCCAGGTCGGGACCTCCGTCGTGGAGGGGAGGGCTTCCCAGTCGATGATGGACCCGTTGCCGTAGGCATTGTACACGTCGACCAGCGCGGATGCGGGCAGGGGACCGTTCTCCTCTGCCTCGAAGCTGAGCGCGACCGGGTCGGTCATGATCATGCCCTGCGGGGGCGAGGCGTGCATGGTCCAGCGTCCGTCGATGTCGCTGAGGTCGAGCGTCAGCGTGTTCGCGCCGGTGTTGAGCGTGCTCGTGCGCGCCGCCCAGCTGCCGCCGCCGTCGCTGGACTTGTAGAGTCCGAGACCGGACTCGGTCTGTCCGTTGAGATCCTGCGGGACGTAATCGACGGTCATGGTCACGGGCAGCGCGTTCGGGTAGCTGTCGGTGATGTCGTAGTAGCGGAGAATCGAGGGCAGGTTGTCGACCCAGATGTATTCCCCGCTGCTCATGGTCACCGTCACGGTGCCCGGGACGAGCAGCTGCGGCGCGTTGGGAATGACGGCGAAAAGCGTGATGCCGATGCCGCCGAAGGCCTCTGTGCCGCCGCTGAAGCTCCGTGTCGAACGGATGCTGCCGAGGAAGCTGCCGTTGCTTACGTACGTGCCTGTCGGACCGAGTTCGATGACCTGCGGCTTGTCCACGCGCAGCACTGCACCGGCGTCTATGGTCAGCGCGCCGTTGACGGTCAGTGCGCCGCTGACGGTTTTTGCTGCGGCCGTTCCGCCGTTGCGCACGGTCAGGTTGTGATAGGTGGCATTGAGGAGTGTCTGTGCGACGGCGGATTCATAGATCACCGTGGCGTCGTTCGCATCGACGTCGAAGCTGCCGGTGAAGGAGGGGAGGGAGGCGAGACGCAGCACGGCGTCGCCCGCGACATCGTCGCCCACGATGGCGCTGCCTGCGCCTGTGCCGTTCTGCGCATTGCCTC
>JAVVFP010000537.1:0-2534 GCA_032250495.1 Bacteroidota bacterium
GCTGCTCCGTCTGCAGCCCAGGCAGCGGCACACCGTGCCGCCGAGGGTCGACCGCATCGTGCCGCCTGCCGCGGGTCGCGCGGGACAGCTTGTCATCGAGCGGACAATGCAGGCGAGTGGGGACATGCGGGAGCTCGAGAATTACGCTGCAATGCAGTTCCGCCAGATCCGGGAGTACTTCGCCTGGGTCAACGACGATCTCGACTATTTCGAACAGTCGACGCGAAACTGGCTGTGGACGCTTATCGAGACCAGGAGGCGACGCATCGCATCCTCGAACCTTTCAACCTTTTAACATTGGATTCATTGTTTCTTAGGGTGTCGGGGCCTATTCTGTCGTGTGTTTGCCGTCACAGGTATTCTCGCGCACCGGATAATAATCGGAGGTCGCAGCACTGATGAAATCCCAACTCCATGCAGGGTATGTGCTCCCCGGCGTGCTTTCCGCGCTGACGGACTCCCGTAAGGTGTCCGGGGAAGGATTGCAGGCGCTGCTGAGCGCATGGACGCGCTTCGACGTGGAGACGGGGGTCGATCTCGTGGGAGGGAAGACGCTCGATGACCCTGTGCTGCTCACCGCGGCCAACCTTGTGTCCCGGGGACTTCCGACGCTTCCTGGAGTGGAAATGCAGCAGCACTTCGATCGCTGTTTTGGCAGCACGGAGACGCGCATCGATGAGGGCCGGCGCATCGTGGCTTCCTGCCGAGGATTTTCGCCCGCACACACGGAAGCGATGCTCGATACGCTGCGCGCCCTCGATCCGCGCGCTTCAGAGGACGCCGTTCCGCACAACGCGCGCATGCTCCGCGAGCGCATGCTCCGCCCGGAGAACGCCGGGCTGCTTCAGCTGCTTCTCTCACCGCTGGCCTCTGCACGCCTCCAGGCCGCGTTCCTCGCCCTTCTTCTCCGTGGCAGCCTGGATTTCTCGGCGGAGTCATTGAGATTGCTCATCATTGAACGCGACGTGCCCGCGGCCGCAATTGCCTTCGCTGATCTGGAGAAGCTGCTCACCGCCCTGCTCGCCCTCGAGGGAAAGGGGAGAAAGCTCCCTGTCCTTGAGATACGTGTGCTCACGACCGGCGCGTTCGCCGCTTCGAAACTGCACACCGTGCGAGCGGTGAAGCTGCTGCGCGAGGAGAGCGATTTTCCGGAGGTGGATTGCTGCTTCGACATCAGCATGCTCCTGCGTTCGGGGCCGCCCGCGGACGGTGCCTCGTGCGCGGCCCCGGTGACGGCGCTGCTGCGCAGCGCGCGTGATGCGCGGCAGGAGCGCCGCCTGCACTTCGGCAAACCCGTCCGCTGGAAGTCCGCCTGCGATGAAGAGAAGGGGAAAGCGCCGGACGCGAACAGGATGGCTGCACAGCAGCATCTCCTGCGGCGGCTGTTCCGCCTTGCCGCGCTTTCGAAGGAACGGCAGCAGCTGCTCGATCGACTGCTTGCGCAGGAGAGCCTTCTCGTCTCCCTGCCCGCGGATACGGGCAAATCGCTTCTCGCGCACATGGCCGGACTCCTGCAACCCGCTCCGTCCGTCATCCTGACACCGCATTCCCTGCTGGTGATGGACCAGCGCGATATGCTGCAGGAACATCTGATCGACGTCGACGTCGCCCTCAACGACGCCCTCAAACGCGAAGAACTCCTCGAAGCCCTGCGCGCGTTCTCTGCGCGAAAAGCGCTTTTCTGTCACGTCCCCGCCTCCCTCGTACGGCACGAGGAGATACTCGGCACACTTGAAAGCATGGCCGGAGAGGGAGTGGTGTTCGCGCAATGCGTGATCGACGACGCACAGGCGCTCAGTGAATGGAGCGATGATTTTCGACCTGCGCTCCCGCTCTCACTCCCCTTCGCCGCGCAGTCGCTTCCCGCAGGCAAGGACGTCCGGCTCCCGCTTCGGCTGCTGACCGCGAGCGTCTCCTACGAGATTCTCGCGGATTTGCGGCGACAGCTCGCGCAGACGGGACGCGCGTACGTACTGCGTGAACGGCAGATCCTGCGGTCTGCGAGGGTACTCGGTGCGGCGACGCGTTATTACGTTCTCCCGACCACAACGGAGGGCGGAAATGCGAATGACAGCGACGAGGAAAGAAAAGCGGTGCTGCGCAGTTTTATTCCACAACTGCCCGCATTTTTCGAAGAATTGCAGGAAAGCGTCCCGACCGCGCAGCGTCTGCCTGAACGCGCACTGCGCCACTTCTTCGACTCCTCTTCGCGGCAGGGCGGCATCGTTTTCTGTGCCGAAGCGTCGGGACCACTCGGGGTAACGTCACGGTATGCGCCGACGGAGCAGAATGCGGGTATCGCCGAAACGGTGACCGGTGTGGAAGGCGTGCGCACAGGAATCTGCATCGGCGAGGACGGCGCCTCCGCTCACGTCGGTCGACAGGTGCTCGCCGAGAGCGATCGCGACCGCCATCGTTTCCGCCGCGGAGAAGTCAACCTCCTCGTGGCCACCCATGCCTGCGGCATCGGACTCAGTCACGACGCGACGCGGTATGTGCTGCATGCCACGATGCCGACTGGAGTTGAACGATAC
>JAVVFP010000538.1:0-2525 GCA_032250495.1 Bacteroidota bacterium
CGGGCCTCGAAGTTCCAGTGGGACGTGATTCTGCTGTCCGCCGGGAAGCGTTGGATCAACTGCACGACGCTATCGGCGAGACGCAGCTTCGTGCTGTCGTACTGCAGCCTGAAGTAAAACTGCTCCCCGTCCGCGAGTCCGACATTGCGATGCCGTGCGGTCACGGTGAACGGGAAAGGTGTCAGCTGTTTCCTGTCGGCGTCCCAGGTCAGTCGGGTGGGAGCAGTGATGCCCTCGCAGACGACGACCGGGTCCAGGCTCCGCGGGTACACGCATACCTCGCCGTCCTCGATCACCGGGTCGAAGCAGCCGTAGGCGAAGGTCGCGTTCTTCACCGTGAGCGCAGCACAGGATGTATCCGGCGGGAGTTTTGCCTCGAAGAGGAAGTCCATCAGCGGTCCGCTGCCGCTGAGCTGCGCCCGATCCGTCGTGGCCAGGCTGAGCACGCCCGGACGAAGCAGCGTGACATCCAGTCCCGTACTGTCGAGCGGTCCCCCCGCCGCCAGCGCCGCATTCCTGAACACGAGCAGCGTCGAATCGTAGTGGAGTTCGAAGGAAAACGGCGCGAAATATGCCTGCGCGATATTGTCGTCCAGCCTGAGCGCGACCAGCGCTTCCTCCCCTCCCATGGTCACTGTTTTTCCGATGGACATGTGCAGGTCGCCGAAGGTGCTGCTGTCGAGCGGCGCCCGGTACGTTCTCGTTTTCACGTCCGTCCCGCCGCAGAAGTTGTACACCCCGAGTTCCACGCTGCGCATGGCCCCGTCCGCGCAGTCCCGCTGATAGGTGATCGTGCATTCCTCGAAATAATTGAGAATTATGTTCGCGATCTGCCGGTAAATATCGGCCACCTGCGAAGCGCTTGGCGTCTGATAATACCTGCCCCCGGTCAGCAGCGCGATCATCTCGAGCTCGGTCGCATTGATCGAACTGCCGACGCCCACGGTGTAGACGCGGATGCGGTTGCGATTCGCCAGGGAAATGATTTCCGCCGGCGTGCGCGTGGATGCATTGTCCTTTCCGTCTGTCATGACGACCACGGCGCGGCACTGGTTGACCCCGTTGTTGACCAGTTCGATGATTCCCGCGTAGATGCCGTCCCACACCGCCGTGCCACCGCCCGCGGGAAGTCCGTCCACCGCCGAGTAGAGCAGCGGTTTTATCGTGGTCATCTGCTGCGCGATATTCACCTGCGTGTTGAACCAGAGAATGGACGCCTCGTCGACCACACCGTCCATCTGATCAATGAAGGTCCTTCCCGCCTGCTTCGCGCCCGCGTTCCCTGTCCCTGACATCGAGCCCGACGCATCGAACACGAGCGATACCGAGATGGCGCAGCGTGCGGAGTCGTTCGGACAGAACAGCGTGAAATCTTCAACCGGGATACCGTTTTCGAATATGCGTATATCGCTTTTCTGCAGGTTCCAGGCGGGCTGTCCGTTGCAGTCCGTCGCGAAATAGAGTTCTATCGTGGGCCAGTTGACGACGACGCGTTTGAAATTCAGGTTCGTCTGCGCCGTGGCGGACGCTGCGGTGAGCAGCAGCGCTGCGGTCGTGACCGCGGCGAGGAACAGCCGTCTGTGTGATCGTGTACCTGTGTTCATCATTTTTCCTCCTCCACTCCATCGTTGAACAAGAAATGTCGTTTCAATCGTCCGCACGCGGCTGGCAGCGCCGCTGTGCGATGTCGCCGGCTGCGGACCGGCATTCCGCCTGCTACGGGACATCCTGCTGTACGCGGAAGCTGCGCGTGAGCGTGCGCGACCCGGTGAGGACGCGCAGGAAATACAGTCCCTGCCGCCATCCGTGCAGGTCCACGGAAACGCGATGCGCCTCCGCGGCCTCGAAGCCGCGACGCAGCAGCGATCGTCCGAGCATGTCGAATACCATGAGCTGCAGCGCTTCCGGTTGGCGGAGCTGCAGGACGACGTCGAGGCGGTCCGTGGCGGGATCGGGGTACAGGTCGAAGCTCTCCACGGCGACGGGGTCTTCCCGCACGGCCAGCACGTCGACGACGAACACGTCGGACCAGGCGCTGCAGCCGTTTTCATCGGTGATCAGCACGCGGTACTCGCCCGTTTCCGTGACGGCGAGGAACTGGTTGTCCGAGTCCTCGACGGGACTTCCGTCCCTGTACCAGCGGTAGTGCGTGGCGGCGGCCGTCGTGAGCATATCGCCGTTCCGCACGATCACCGGCCTGTCCGGCAGCGGCACGACATCGACATGTACCGTGTCGGAACTCCCGGGACAGTTGTTCGCGGCAGTCACCCGGCAGAAATAGCTTCCCTCCTCGTGGACGCGAATGCTGCGCACGGTATCGCCGGTCAGCGCGGGGGATGAGGTGGTGGTCAGATGGTTAATTAACTGCAACTGATCGTTTAGAATATAAAGCCCTTGCTCGGTGGCCAGCCAGTACTGTTGATTGATTTTTTTTAAATCGTGCAGGTTTTGCGCCGGGATGTCCAGGCTCCAGGGATTGGGTTGGTTTAGCCTGTACAGCGTGTTATCGGCTTTGTTATAGACCT
>JAVVFP010000539.1:0-2522 GCA_032250495.1 Bacteroidota bacterium
CGCGCGTCCCGAAGGCGCTGTGCGCGGATTGCTCGTGGTCACCGCGAAAAACCGTGAAATGACAGGCGGCATTTTCCAGGAGACTTTCGCCTGGCTGGGCACGGACGCCCTGCGCTTTGTCCGTGATCTCGAACACGACGAAGCTACCGTGTCGCTGCTGCGCGAATGGCTGCGCCGCTGTTCGCTGGAGATTCACGCCGGTGACGCCCGCAGCGGACGTGCGCCGGCGGGCGCCATCGATCCGGAGGGAACCGCCGTCGCGTTCACCCGGGCCGTTCCGCTGGATTTTGCGGGCACGCGAGGCGACGTGGTGTCCGTGCGCCTCGACGCGCTTCCCGGACTGTGGGAGATTCTCGACGTCCGTCTCGCATGGGAATTCGCGGACGGACTACGCAGCGAGGAACTGCCGGTCGTCTCATGCGTCACCGACGGAGGATCTGATGCCAGGAGTCTTCTGGCCGCCGCGGACGGCAGTTACTGCACGCTGCTGCCGCCCGAGGCGGTGGACGTCGTCTGCGCTGCGGGCGCAGATGAAGGCTCCGGGGTGTGGACGTACGTGGTGGAGGCGACGGGCTACCTGCACCTGTGGTACCGGCCCCATGCGAACAGCGGACTGTTCGCCGCCTTCGACGACATTCCGCCCGCGGAACGCCGGCATTTTGTGCGCGACATGATGGGACGTCCCGCCCTCGTGCTTCCCCTGCTCGCCGCGCTCGCACAGAAGCGGTAAGCCGGGCGCGCGCAGCAGCGGGAGGCAGCAGCCGCTCGGCGCGCCCGATTTCTCTTGACATTGTACTCCTGTTTCCACATAATGGCAGTGTCACTTCCTTCTTCATCGCTGTACCACGGAGACGGCATCGCCGCCGTCTGCTGCGTGCACTTCTCAGGCACGTGGTGCGCCTCGCGATTGCCCACCGGCGATCGAAATGATCCGACTGCGGTCCGCGCGGCCGCGGACCGGTGGAATTGCCTGTTGCATGCTCCCTGCAGCGTCCATGTCCTGATGCGGCATGTGACGTGGGAACGCGTGCGCAGGGGATTTTCACCGCCGTGCTTGCTGCGCTCATTTTGCACGATCAGCTGAAGGAGGTGCTGTCATGAACGAAAAGGTAACGAGGCTGGCGCATTGCGGGATAATCGGACTGTACTGCGGTATGCTGATGATCGGCGGGGGGTGCGAGCGGAGAGCACCCGTTCTCCTTCCTCCCCCCGAAACCATGGTCGCCACGGTGGAGGACACGCTGCATGGTGTGACTGTCAGGGACGACTACCGCTGGCTTGAAGACGGACATGCGACGGAGACGCGCACCTGGATCGACAGGCAGAACGCGTACACGGACACCATGTTGTCACAGCTCCCGGACCGCGAGGAACTGCGCGAGGTGATGCGGCAGCTGGTGGAGGTGGACAGGACGGGTCTCCCGGTGGAGGCGGGCGGACGCTTCTTTTACACCCGCTACCGGGCGGGTGACGATCTGGCGATACTCTGCATGCGCCAGGGTATCGGAGGGATGGAAGTCGTACTGGTCGATCCCCACGGCATGAGCCAGGACCAGAGCACCAGCGTCTCCTATCTCGATGTGTCGAAGGACGGCACGCTCATCGCCTACGCCGTGCGCGACGGCGGCACGGACGAAGCCCACGTCCGTTTCATGGATGTGAATCAGAGGAGGGATCTGCCCGAGGTGCTGCCCACGGCACGCTATCTCAGCGTCGAGTTTACGCCGGACCGGCGCGCGGTCTACTACGTACGTCACGACGAGGCCGGTCCCCGGCTCTACATGCACAGGCTGAAGAACGGGGCCGTGGCCGATCTGCAGCTGTTCGGAAGCGATCTCGGTCCGCAGCATGTGATGTGGACCGCGCTGTCGGATGACGGCCGCTGGATGCTGGTCCATGTCTCGCGCGGTCCAAGCGGTCCGGTGCGCATGTACCTGAAGGATTTCTCGAAGGACAACGGGTGGCGTACGCTGATCGACGACGGGGAATCGCGCTCCTATGCCTCCTTCGCGGGAGAGAGCCTGGTCATACGGACCAACAGGGATGCACCTCGCTGGCGGGTCATGAAGGCCTTCTGCACCTGGCCGACGGAAGAGGACTGGAAGGAAATCATCCCGGAGCAGGAGACGATGGCCATCGAGCATGTCCAGCCGGTGGGGAAGAAGCTCGCCGTCTCCATGATACACGACGCGCATTACGAGGCAGTCCTCTACGATCTCGATGGAAACAGGATCCGCGACATCGATTTCGGAACCATGGGAAGCATAGACGGACCGAGCGGGAAATGGATGAGCAACAATGCGTTTTTCGCGTTTTCCTCCTACCATATTCCGCGCCACATCTACCTGTACGACGTCGCCACCGGTGAAAACACCTTGTGGTTCCGCGCTGCGCTGCCGGTCGAGACCGATGAGATCGCGGTCGAGCAGGTACGCTACCCGTCGAAGGACGGCACGCAGATTCCGATGTCCCTGGTCCATCGCAGGGATATCGAACGTGACAGAACGGCGCCCGTCCTTCTG
>JAVVFP010000540.1:0-2520 GCA_032250495.1 Bacteroidota bacterium
ATAGTGCGCGGCCGACGGGAAACCGTCGTCCTGGACAGAACCTTTGTGGACGGGGAAGGCACGCGCTGGATCATAGATTTCAAATCGGCCGATCACGAGGGGGCGGACGTCGACGCCTTTCTCGACGCGCAGCTGCGGATGCATGCACCGCAGCTGCAGAAGTACTCGGCAATTCTCCGCGCATTCGACGGACGGCCGCAGCGCCTTCTCCTGTATTTTCCCCTGCTGCGCGCCTGGCGCGAACTTCCTGCCGGCGATCAGGGACTGCCGTCCCCGTCCTCGTAGAGCATCACGTGGTCGAATGAACCGTTCCGCTGGTAAAACACCCACTGTCCGGCTGGACGCCCCTCCTCATACATGCCCTCGCAGCGCAGGTGACCGTTCTCATACCAGTCCTTCGCCTCGCCTTCGAGCATGCCGCGGACGAACATGCGCTGACTGCTTGCGCGACCGTTGCGGAACGAAGCCTGCATCGTGCCGGTGAACGGATGCTGCTCACCTGTCCTGTACAAGATTCCATCCATCGCCTGTCCTTCAAGCGCCGCTGTGCCGTCCTCGTTCAACCAACGCCACGGGCCCACCATGAGACCGTTGCGCAGCATGCCCTCTCCGCGCAGCGTGCCGCTGTCGTAATACAGCAGCACCCGCCGATAGCGATCCTCCCGCGTCATATTACCGGTGGGATCGTAGTACTTCCAGCGTCCCGCACAGATACCGTTTTTCACCTGTCCTTCCTTCAACAGCTGTCCATTGTCATGGAGGAGATAGCAGATCCCCGAGAAGGGAGCGTCCCCCCCGATCCTGTATACCAGCCCGTTCCGGCGTTCCAGCCGGTCCATCGGCACACGCGGCTTCGGGAACAGCTCATCCATGCCGTAGCTCCGCCGGCCTCCGGCAAGTTCTTCGGCGATATCGAGGATGCGTGCCTTCCCGAAATCGTGGCATCCGTATATGGTCATCGTCCCGTTCGTCAGATCAACGATATTCGAGTAGTACGTGATGTCCTCCTGATGGGTGAATTCGAGTGCATCGCGCAGCATGCCGGGTGCATGCTTTTTCCCCCGCAGCATCCGCAGCATGGCGTTGTACCGGTAGCACGGGTGAGCGCCGGCGTCCGGGTCGGAAAGTCGGAAGTTTGTCATGAGTTGCAGATCACCTTCCTTCGGAATGATTCGCAGTGCTCCGCCGTCCCATTCGACGACGACGGCATCGCCGTTGCTGTCGGCGATCATGTAGTGTATGCTGCGCAGGTCGGTGACGCGATAGCGGCGGAAGAGAGCGATGGCTTCCTTCACGGTGGCGCAGTCGTCGAGTATCATCATCCCGATGGAAACAGCAGGGTCGTCGCCGATGTATCCGTAGGCGTCGACTACAGGAACGACGGCGCGATCGACGAAGAGGCCGGCTTCGTTGACGCCGCATTGCATCCATCGCTCCCGAACTCCCCAGTATATTTTTCCGTACGTGC
The DNA here is from genome assembly GCA_032250495.1 of Bacteroidota bacterium. Lineage (GTDB taxonomy): Bacteria > Bacteroidota > Ignavibacteria > SZUA-365 > SZUA-365 > BM516. Next base: position 1,469 of record JAVVFP010000540.1, read on the forward strand.
CGTCCTTTCCGGGTACGACCTGCAAGGTCGCCGTGTGGTCCGCCGGACGCAGGTCCTTGTTGTTCGCTGCCAGCACGCTGCCACCTCCTGTCGCGACCACGGTGGAGCAGGGACGGAGTTCGACGGGAAGGACGACGCAGAGTAATATCAGGGTGATCCAGGCTCTCATCATCGTATCCTCCAACATGAGTGATATAAACAGCATTCGGGGGAGCAAGGCACCGTTCAGCGTACTGTCCGGAATAGGCCTGCTCGCGCTGCATAATATCCTCACCCGCACCCTGCGTGCGGCACGGAACAACTATCGGCCAGGGGGTTGATTCATCATTCATCCGTCGCATCGTCAACGCAGATCCGTCCGTGACAGCCATCCACCAGGGGCGGTCACGGAGACGGATCAAGACTTCGTGTCGAAGACATTGTTGACCACTGTCTGGTGATTCGTAGAGATGGCGGATTTGTTTCAAAAAAAAATCCGCCCCGAATGGGAGCGGAAAGGCGGGGGGAAGCGAGGCAGGAGGGCGGATTATTTCAGCTTGAAAGAGAACACGGCAGTACCGACCTGGTCTGTCTGACTGCTGTTCTCCGGCAGCGCGTTGAATTTCCAGGTCCGCATTGCGCTCAGAGCCGCCCGCTCATAACGGGGATCCCCCTTCTGAATGACCGTCATCCCGTACATGCTGCCGTCGGGTCGCACGCGGAAACGCACGGCCACCTGTACCTCGCGCGTCGCTCCGGGAGGAAAATCGGGAAGGACACCGCTGATCCGGTTGCGGGATATTCCCCCGTCCCACTGAATATCCGCAGAACTGTGCGGCGTCGCACTCAACGTCCCCGGGTCCGCAGTGATGCTCGACTGCGCACCCTCACCCGCGCCGCTGACATTGTCCGCCGACTGCTGTGACGTGTTCAATCCCTGCTCGCGCGATTCCCTCCGGGTGTAGTCCCCCGTCTGCGGGGCGCTGCTCCGGTCCCGCTTGCCGCCACCGTAATCCATGAAGTCCACCGCATCGTCCGTTCCCCGCAGCTCGCGGGGAGCGGCGGGCGTGGAG
>JAVVFP010000541.1:0-2506 GCA_032250495.1 Bacteroidota bacterium
GGACGCGCCCCCGTCGGTGCTGCGGTGGAGATCGATGCCGCCCGCCCAGACGATGTCGGGATTCTCCGGGTGCACGCTCAGCGTACTGTTGAAACGGCCCTGCTCTCCCATGTACGTCTTCCCGCTGACACGGCTGCGCGGGATGGCAAGCGCACGCCATGTGCGTCCCCCGTCATCGCTGCGACGCAGCCCGGCACATTCGCGGGCGGAATGATCCGTGAAGGCGGCGTAAAGAATATCGCCGTTCGACGGCGCGGGAGCGAGCACGACACGGCTGAACCGGTCGTCGAGCACGGGCCCGAGCGGAGCGAAGGTCTGTCCGTGATCCTCCGACCGGAAAAGGCCCTCCCCTTCGAGGGCGGCGTAGACGACGCCACGCTCGCTGCGGGAGAACTCCACGGTCGCGGAAAACGGTGCCGTGGAGCGGTACAGGATACTGGTCCAGCTCTCCCCGCCATCCGTGCTGCGGTAGACGCCGCGCCAGGTGCAGGCGAGCACGTTGTTCTCGAGGAAGGGATCGAAGTCCACATCGAACACATACCAGAACCGCTGTCCTTCTGTCGACGGCAGCAGTTCCCACGCCTCCCCGCCGTCGCCGCTGCGGTAAATTCCCTGTCCGAAAGCGGCCGCCCCCTGCCAGGCCACGAAGCCCTCCCCACAGCCCGCGAGTATCCTGCGGCGCTCGAAGGGATCGACGGCGATCGCGCCGATGCGCAGATTCGGCAGGAGGTCGTCGAGCGGCCGCCAGTCGAATCCGCTGTTGGTGGTTTTCCAGACGCCGCCGCCGGCACTGCCTGCGTAAATCGTCGCGGCGTCCACCGGGTCCAGCGCCATCGCGCGGATACGGCCGGCAATATTGACCGGCCCCTGGTTCAGCCAGCGCCAGCCGGCGGTGCGGCGAGCGAAGCCGGCGTCCTCCATGGCGCGGACCTGCGCGACAGCGGCGCGGTACGCGTGTGCGGGAATGCCGTTCGGCCAGCTGCGCTGCAAGTAAAAATGCTCCGCGGCGGCGGCGGGCATATCATGTCCTGCACGCGGCGTTGCATGCGGCATGCGGTCCGCGGACATGAGCAGGACCGCGGTCACGCATGCAGAGGCGAGGAATACTGCGGGAGGAAGCACACGCATGGCGCATCAGAACATCTGGTAGGCGACGGTCACGTAGAATTTGTAAAAGGTCGGCCGCAGCTGGAAGTTGGGAGTGCCCGCACGCTCGCGGACGAGCTTGTCGAAGGCGTAGTCCACTTCGAGTGAGGGAATGACGTAAAGATTGCGCAGGGGCACGAAGGCGTACTCGGCGCCGATGACGAAGGATACGCGGAGGTCGTGCTCGATGTCAAGCGGACCGTCCTCGATAAGGCGCACCGCGCCACTCGCCAGCTCGGTATCCGTTATACGCACGTGTTTTTCCCGGACGAAACCGAAGCTCGGTCCGAGATATACCCGTTCACCGTCGATGTGGCCGAAAAGGCGGAGGAGAAAATCAAATTGCAGGAGATCATAATCGATGGTCATGCCGGAGAGCGCGATGCCGACGTCGGCCACAGCGAGTCGTTTCGTCCGGTGGACCAGTCGGTGGACGTGCGGTTGCGGCCCAGGCGCAGGTATAACGAGGCGTCCTCGAAAAGCGGGACGTTGAGCGACACACCGTAAACGCTGTTCGCACTGGTCTCGTCCCCGAGGAAGTCGCAGGGACAGCCGCCGTAGTATTCACCGTTCATGTACGCGAGGTTCAGGCCGCCGAAGAGTGCGAACTGCCACCCGTTATAGAGTTTTTCAGCTTCGCGCGGCGCCTCGGGCTCGGTCTGCGCCCGTGCATGCGCGGACATCAGCATCAGCGCCGCGAGAAGAAGGAGAACCCGCCGTGTGCGGGTTGATGCGTGGTCCCGGCTCTCAATCGTTTTCAAGGCTTTTCAGATTTGTTTCCAGTTGCTCGAGCATGCGTCGGAAGTTGGCCTGCTTGTCCTTTTCACGTTCGACGACATCCGCCGGCGCATTGTCCAGAAACTTGGCATTTCCGAGCTTGGAATCAATGCTTTTCAGCAGCCCCGTAATCCTCGTGATTTCCTTGCCGAGACGGTTGCGCTCGACATCGACATCGATGAGTCCCTCAAGCGGGACGTAGACTTCCGCGCCGGCGACGACGGTGGTGGCGGAGAGGCGCGGGCGCGCCAGTTCGACACCGGCCTGCACTTCGTCGATGCGGGCGAGGCGTTTGAGGAAATGTGCGTTTTCGGTGACGGCGACAATCTGTTCTTCGCTCTGACAGTTGATCACGACGTCGCAGGACTTGCCCGCCGGCACGTTCATCTCGCCCTGTATGGTACGTACGCCGTCGACGAGGGATTGCAGGAAATTCATCTGCGAAACGGAGGACGCGTCGATGTAATCCTCTTTGAGTTCCGGGAGCTGCTCCTGCATGATGCTCCGGCCGTCACGTCCTGGCTCCATCTTATGCCAGATTTCCTCGGTGATGAAGGGCATGATCGGATGGAGCAGCTTCAGT
>JAVVFP010000542.1:0-2494 GCA_032250495.1 Bacteroidota bacterium
TGCAATCACTGCCTGAATCCCGGCTGCGTGGCCGCCTGTCCCTCCGGCGCCCTGTACAAGCGCGGGGAGGACGGTATCGTCCTCATCGATCAGAAGCGCTGCAGGGGCTGGCGCGCCTGCGTGGCCGCCTGTCCCTACAAAAAAAGCTACTACAACTGGAGCACGGGAAAATCCGAGAAATGCATTCTCTGCTACCCGCGCCTGGAAACCGGACAGGCCCCTGCCTGCTTCCATTCCTGCGTCGGACGCATCCGCTATCTCGGCGTGCTGCTCTATGACGCAGATCGCATCGAGGAAGTGGCCGCACTGCCGACGGATCAGCTCGTCGAGGGACAGCGCGGCCTGATTCTCGATCCGCATGACCCGGAGGTCATCGCGGCCGCCCGGCGCAACAACATTCACGATTCCGTCATCGCCTCGGCACAGAAATCCCCCGTCTACCGCTTCGTCAAGGAGTGGAAGATCGCCCTGCCCCCGCATATCGAATTCGGCACACTGCCGATGCTCTTCTACGTGCCACCGCTCTCCCCGGTGATGTCGCGTATGGAAGGGGACATGGTGACGGGGGTGGACGGCAACTTCTTCCACGACATCGAGAACTCGCGCGTGCCGCTGCAGTATCTCGCGCAGCTCTTCGGTGCGGGACATGAGGGAAAAGTGACCTACGCGCTGAAGAAAATGAAGGCGATACGCATCTACCGTCGCGCGGTCACCGTCGGTGACATCACCCTGGAGACGGCGGACGAGGCGCTCAAGGAGGCGGACTGCACGCGCGACGAGGCCGAGGCCATCTACCGCCTCACGTCGCTCTGCAGCTTCGACGATCGCTTCGTCATTCCCCCCATGCATCGCGAGGAAGCGCTCGAAATGCTCAAGGAGGATGTCGGCGAGCACAAATCCTCCACCGGTTTCGGTTTCGTGAGCGGACCAGAGAGGGGGGCGTGATGCACATTCCGACAGAGGTCTTCGACGATTTCGCCACGCTCTTCTCCTATCCGTCGACTGGACTCGACGGCGCATTGACACGCAGCTGCGCGTTCTTCGCCGAGGACGCGGCGACCGCCGCCTTTCCCGGCGTGTACGCCGCGTTGCAGGATTTCGCCGACGGCGTGCGAGAGCTTCCGCAGGGCGCGCGCGAGGAATTGTACACCCGTACCTTCGACATCAATCCCGTCGCCTCGCTGGAACTCGGCTGGCATCTCTACGGGGAGCAGTACGAACGCGGCAGCTTTCTCGTGCGCATGCGCGGCCTGCTGCGCGAGGCCGGTATCCCCGAACAGACCGAACTGCCCGATCACTGCGCACATGTCCTGCAGCTGCTCGGACGCATGGAAGAAGAACAGCGCCGCGCCTTCATCGGCAGCCATGTCGGCAAGGCCCTGCGCATCATGCGGGAGCAATGGACGAAGGAGGAAAATCCCTATCGGTCCTGCCTCGACGCGCTGCGGGGCGTCGCGCAAGTCCTCTCCCCATCTTCCGACGAAGGAGTGCCGCATCATGTCTGATACCCTGCCGCTCGATCTCGACACCATCACCCTGGTCGTCCTGCCCTATGTCGCCATGACGGTCTTTCTTCTCGGCAGCATACAGCGCTACCGTGGCCGCATGTTCACCTATTCCAGTCTCTCCTCGCAGTTCCTCGAGAATCAGCAGCACTTCTGGGCGCTGGTGCCCTTTCACTACGGCATCATCATCATACTGCTCGGTCATCTGATCGGTTTTCTGCTGCCGGACACGGTGCTGGCGTGGAACAGCGTCCCTCTCCGCCTGTACGTGCTCGAGACCACGGCGCTGATTTTCGGACTGTGTACGCTGACCGGACTCGTGGCCATCGTGCTGCGGCGGCTGCGGGACGGCAAGGTGCGCTTCGTGACCAGCCGGGCCGACTGGGTGGTGCTCGCCGTGCTGATCCTGCAGGTGTTCAGCGGTGTCTACGTCGCGCTCTTCCACGGCTGGGGTTCCTCCTGGTTCGCGTCCTCCGCCACGCCCTACCTGTGGTCGCTGCTGACGCTTTCCCCATCGGCCGCCGCCGTCGCCGCCATGCCGCTGTTCGTCAAGCTGCATATCGTCTCGGCGTGGATACTCGTCCTGGTTTTCCCGTTCACCCGTCTCGTACACGTGCTCGTCGTTCCGAACCACTACCTGTGGCGCAAACCGCAGATCGTGCGCTGGTACGGCATCACGCGCGGAGTGTCCCATGAATGAGCCGCGGAAGGCAACGCTCGTCCTCACCCTGAACACGCTCGCGTTCACCGTCTGCTTCGCCTGCTGGATGATCAACGGCGTGCTGGTGACCTGGCTGGTGGACAACGGGGTGTATCACTGGGACAAGGCGCAGATCGGCTGGCTGATCGGCATTCCCGTGCTCACCGGTTCGCTGATGCGCCTGCCGGTGGGACTGCTCACCGACCGCTACGGCGGCCGTCCCGTCTACGCGCTGCTCATGCTCACCGCCGCCCTGCCGATGTTCCTTCTCGGCTACGCGGACAGCTAC
>JAVVFP010000543.1:0-2481 GCA_032250495.1 Bacteroidota bacterium
TGCGTGATGTCCTCGACCATGGGATCCTGCGCGCCCGTGGCGGGATGCACGGCGTCGTCGCCGTGCGTGTGCTCCTCGCCGTGCAGCATCCCTTCCGCATGCGCGAAACCGTACCAGTGATCGCCGGTCACGGTCACGGGTGTCTGCACGCCCTGCACGAACCAGCCGGCGGGACCGGAGAAGGGATTGATCGAGTAGACGAACCAGATCGAGAGTGCTGCAAGCACGATGATGGGAATTTTCATGTTCATCGGTGATTCGTGCAGATGCGCGAAAATGTCCGGGCGTTTCGATTCACCGAGGAAGGTCAGGATGACGAGACGGAACATATAGAAGGCCGTCATGGCGGCGACGAGAAAGCCGACCCAGGGCACGATGACCGCGATCTCGCCCTGCAGTCCCCCGAAGGCCCAGGCGCCGGCGAGAATTTCGTCCTTGCTCAGAAAGCCGGAGAAGAGCGGCACGCCGGAAATCGCCAGGGTCGCGACGAGAAAGGTCGCGAAAGTCACCGGCATTTTCTTCGCCAGTCCCCCCATGTTCCGTATGTCCTGCGCATCGGTCTCATGATCATCGATGTGATGCAGTCCGGCGTGCATGGCGTGAATCACCGAGCCGGAGCCGAGGAAGAGGCAGGCCTTGAACATGGCATGCGTGACGAGATGGAAGAAGCCGGCGGTATAGGCGCCCACGCCGAGCGCGAGTACCATGTATCCGAGCTGCGAGACCGTGGAGTAGGCCAGTACTTTTTTTATGTCGTTCTGCACCAGCGCGATGGTCGCGGCGACGAAGGCGGTGATGGTGCCGATGATGGCAATGAAGAAAAGGGCGTCGCCGGAGAGCATGGGAAACACGCGCGCGACCAGGTACACGCCGGCCGCGACCATGGTGGCGGCGTGAATGAGGGCGGAGACCGGGGTGGGACCTTCCATGGCGTCCGGCAGCCAGGTGTGCAGGGGGAACTGCGCGCTTTTGCCGATGGCGCCCATGAATATCAGTATGCCGGCAGCGGTCAGCCAGGCCTCGGAAGCGAAGGGCAGATGTCCCGCCGCGATGGCGGCGAAAATCTCGTCGAAGCGGAAGGTGCCGTAATTGGTGAACAGTATCATGATACCGATCCACATGCCGATATCGCCGACGCGGTTGACCAGGAAGGCCTTGGTGGCGGCGTAACCCGGGGCCGGCTTCTCATACCAGAAGCCGATCAGAAGGTAGGAACTGAGTCCCACCAGTTCCCAGGCCGCGTACATCATCAGCAGGTTGTTCGTGATCACGATGCCGAGCATCGAGAAGGCGAACACGCCCAGATAGGCGAAGAAGCGGTGATACTTCGGGTCGCCTTTCATGTAGCCGATGGAGAACAGGTGCACCAAGGCCGTGATCAGTGTGACGACCACGAGCATGATGGCCACGATGCGATCGACCATGAAACCGAGATCGATGCGCAGGGGAATTTCATGATCCATCACGGTGATGGCGGTACCGAAGTCCACCCAGGTGAAGCTCGACTGCACCGGTTCCTGCGGGAAACCCGGTATGGCCTCGGTTTCCGGCAGACTGAACACGCCGAAGAGAACGACGAGAGCCAGGGCGACGTTCACGAACATCAGTCCGGTGGCGATGGTATCCCCTTTTCGCGGCAGCTTCTTTCCGAACGCCAGGAGCAGCGCAAAGGAAAAGAGCGGCAGGAGAAGGATGATGATGGCGAGAGTAATCAGAGTATCCGCTGTCATAGCTCGATTCGCATTCCTGTGATTATCGCGTGTCGCGTACTTCCAAGATTCATTCGACGGACAGAATGGTGAATTCAATGCGCCTGTTCCGGGCGCGTCCCGCCTCCGTGCCGTTGCTGTCGCGCGGTGCCGTTTCACCGTAGCCCTTGACCTCCATGCGCGCGGCTTCGACGCCCTCTCCGGCGAGAAACACCTTCACCGCCTCGGCGCGCAGTTCGGAAAGCACCCTGTTGGCCTCGTCCGCGCCCTTGCTGTCGGTATGGCCACCGATTTCAACGCGCAGGGCGGGATGGTCGCGCAGCGTCTGCAGGGCGGACTGCAGTTCGAGGCGGGCGGCGGCGGTGAGTGTGGCAGAGCCCTCCTCGAATTCCACTCCTTCGAGCACGAACTTCTGTCCCGGGGACAGCGGATCGCGGGTCAGGGGGAGCGCGTCGGGACAGCCGTCCTCGTCGCGGTAGCCGTTGCGGGTCTCCGCTTCCGCGGGACAGCGGTCCTCGCCGTCGACGATACCGTCGCCGTCGCTGTCGCTGCCGTAGGGATCGGACCCGCTGCCGATTTCACTGCCGTCGCTGCGACCGTCGCCGTCGCTGTCGGCCCGCAGGGGATCGGTCTTGTATTTGAGCACCTCCTCCCCGTCGCTGAGGCCGTCGCCGTCGCTGTCGGCGGAAGCGGGATCGGTTTTGTGTATGTGCACTTCGTCACCGTCCTCGAGTCCGTCGCCGTCGGTGTCACGCGCGCGCGGATCGCTGCG
>JAVVFP010000544.1:0-2477 GCA_032250495.1 Bacteroidota bacterium
TTCACGATGACGGCGACGGACGTGGCGCTGCCGGCATGGACTTTCGTCAAGGGCGCCGCTCTGGGCATCGGCGCTTCCCTGCTGGCCGCGCTGGCTCCCGCGCGCGAGGCCATGCGCACGCATCCCGCGGGCGTCATGCGGCGGGTCGGACTCGAGGACAATCTGCGACGCGTTCTTCCGCGGCTGACGGCGACAGGTCTGGGAATGCTCGCCCTGAGCGCCGCGCTGATCGCGATACCGCATGCGCGCGTTGACCTGAGCTTCGCCTCCGTGTTTCTCATGCTCGTCGGCGTGTCCTTTCTCCTCCCCGGCACCATACGCCTCGTCATGCGAGCGAGTGTGCCGCTGTTCCGCGGCATGTTCGGCATCACCGGGGCCATGGCGGCGCGCAGCATTTCGCGTTCCCTCAGCCGCACGACAGTGGCCATCGCGGCGCTCATGGTCGCGGTCTCGGTCATCGTCGGCGTCAATACCATGATTGGCTCCTTCCGGGCGACGGTGGAGGACTGGCTTTCCACCACGCTCGGCGCGGACATCTTCATCACCCTGCCCTTTCACGGCGCAGGACAGAATGAAGGCACCGACCCCGCGCTCGCGGAGCGCATCGCTGCGCATCCCGACATCGACCGCGTGGCCACGGCTCGAACCCTGTCGATGACCTCCGATCGCTACGGCAGCTATCAGCTCGTCGCCGTCTCCGCGGATATCGCCGACCGCCGCCCGTTCCGCTGGCGCACGGGCAGTCGCGCCGAAACCTGGCAGGCCATGGAGGAAGGCGCGGTCATCGTTTCCGAGCCCTTCGCCTACCGGCACGGCATCGATCTGGAAAACGCCTCCGTCACGCTGCGCACGGATCGCGGAGAACGCAGCTTTCCCGTCGCCGCCGTGTACTACGACTATTCCAGTGACAAGGGAACCGTGCTGATGGCGGACGGCGTGTACCGCCGCTGGTGGGATGATCGCCAGATCGGCTCCGTCGCCGCTTTCGTGCGTCCGGGCCGCGACGCCGACAGCGTCGTCGTCTCCCTGCGCGCGCAGCCCGGACTGGGCAGTCCGCTGGTGCTGCAGTCCAATCGCGGACTGCGCAACGCCGCGCTCGACGTCTTCGACCGCACCTTCACCATCACCGCCGCGCTGCAGCTGCTGGCCGCCGTCGTCGCCTTCATCGGCGTGTTCAGCGCCCTGATGGCCCTGCAGCTCGAACGCTCGCGCGAAATCGGCACACTGCGCGCCACCGGGATGTCCCGCCGACAGCTCACGCGCGCCATCCTCACCGAAACCGGCATCATGGGCGTGATTTCCGGACTGCTCGCTCTCCCGGTGGGCTTTCTCATGGCGCTCATACTGATCTTCGTCATCAACCTGCGCTCCTTCGGCTGGACGCTCACGCTGCACCTGCAGCCCATGCACCTGTTTGAAGCCTTCCTCATCGCCGTGGCCGCCGCCATGCTCGCGGGCATCTACCCCGCCATACGCTTCGGCCGCGTCAAACCCGCGGAGGCACTGCGTGCGGAATAAGCGACACATATCTCGTCCGTGGAAGACGGTGCTGCCCCGGCACGCCGCGATGTCCCTGCTGCTCGTGCTGTTCCTCACCGGCTGCGGCAACAACGACCGCACATCGGATGAATCGGATGGCCTCGCGCTATCCGCGCTGTCGAATCCCGACACCGTCGGCTATGCCCGCGCCTATGCGCCGCGCGACTTCGTCTTCCCGGCCGACGACGGTCCCCACCCCGAATTCAAAACCGAGTGGTGGTACTGGACGGGAAATCTCTCCACTGCAGACGGCAGACGTTTCGGCTATCAGTTCACCATTTTCCGCAACGCGCTTGCTCCGGATCTGCCCGCAGGCAATGCGGACAGCGCAGACTGGCGCAGCCGGCAGCTGTACTTCGCGCATTTCGCACTCAGCGACATCGACGGTGAGCGCTTCCATGCCTTCGAACGTTTCAGCCGTGGCGCGGCCGGACTGGCGGGCGCGCAAGCGCTGCCCTTTCGCGTCTGGGTGGAGGACTGGCAGGCGAGCGGCACGCCGGACAGCGTGCGCATTATAGCGGAAGAAAGCGGCATCGGCATCGACCTGACACTCATCGCCGCGAAAGAGCGCGTCCTGCAGGGTGATCGCGGACTGAGCCGCAAGAGCGCCGCCGCGGGCAACGCCTCGTATTATTACAGCCGCACGCGCCTCGACACGCGTGGGACACTGCGCTGCGAGGACGGGAGGTTTGACGTGAAAGGACTGAGCTGGCTGGACCGCGAGTGGAGCACCAGCGTGCTGTCGCGGCAGCAGTCGGGGTGGGACTGGTTTTCCCTGCAGTTCGACGACGGCAGCGAGGTCATGCTCTACCAGCTGCGTCTGGGCGGCGGAGAAGCGGACACGACTTCTTCGGGCATCATCGTGCGGGCCGACGGCAGCACGCGGCGCCTGGCATACGGGGATTTTGAAATACGGGCACGGGAGGAATGGACATCGC
>JAVVFP010000545.1:0-2468 GCA_032250495.1 Bacteroidota bacterium
GCAGCGAAATGCCGCCGCGGTTGAGCGTCGAATTCGCTGTTTCGAAATGAAGCAGCGTTTCACCGAAGTCGGCGAGAGAGCGATTGCCGTTGTACACGCCCTCCACCCGCAGGTTCAGGAGCACGCCTTCTCCGGTGGCGAGTGGACTGCCCGTCGTGTAGTCGCTGATCTCCACGTGGCCATTGCCCCACTCTTTCATCTTCGCGCCGACCCAGCCGATACCGGTCAGCGTACCCGCGTTCGAGACATTGAGGAGGCTGATGACATCAGGGTCGAAATTAAAGTGCAGCACGTATTCGGAGAGGTTCTTGCCGATGGTGCTGTCGATGCGAACGGGAATGTCGCGCTTTTCGCCGTAGCGAAGCAGCGTGTATTCCGGTAGAGAAAGTGTCGCATGCCGCGGAGAGCCCTGTATGAACAGGTCATCGATGCATTCTGCATCGTCGGCGTTGTCCGCGCGGGCGATGAAGCGGAAATCGCGCAGTATGTCGATGTCCGCACGCTTCGCGCTGAAGCGCCAGGTCGCCGTTCCGCTCTGGCCCGGAGCAAGCATGGACGGGATCAGGGCTTTCTGTGTCACTTCCCCGCTGCTGAGCAGAACCCCGGAGGGAACGATGAGCAGTGCGCGCACATCATGTGCATCGACCGTCCCGGTATTGCTAACAGTGAAGGTCAACGTGCATTCGCTGTATTCGAAATCGCCGACGGACCAGTCGAAGAAAAGGCTGTCCTCGGGAATGGAGGAGCAGACGGTTTCCAGCCTGGGCGATTGTGTCGCCGGTATGTGTACGACCAGGCTGCATTCACGTGGAGCATGGTTGTCAGCGGTCACCGTGAGCAGTATCGGTATGTCTGCCGGAGCCTGGCGCTTGAGCGCTTCGACCTGCCAGGTCACTCGACTCCCGAGTTCACTGGTGATATCGCCGAGGTCCTGTTCCGTCCCGCCGAGTACGCGGATAAAAGATCCGAGGACGGAGATTGTGGCGCGGACATTCTCCGCGGTACCGATGCCGATGTTATTGACGTCCAGTGTCACGTTGAAGGGATTCCCGAGGTACTGTCCCGTGGAGGGATCGAGAAACAGCGTGTCGATGGACCAGCAGCCGAGGCGGAGATCGGGATTCTCGGTGCGTGGTATGAATATTTCCCGGCAGCACTGTTCGGAGATGCCTATGGAATCGATGACCTGCGCGCAGAGGCGGTACACGCCGTCACTGCCGCGGGATTCCGGGTGCAGACGCCAGGTGAGCACCGCGGATTCGTTGACAGCGAGGGCAGGAACGTAACGCATGGCTGTTTCGCCGGCAGCGAGCGAAACCGACGGTGGCGGAACGATGGTCGGTGTCAATCCGCGACCCAGGGCGTTGCCGGTGTTGGTGATACGCAGGCTGAATTCGACGGGATCAGGACTGTAGCTGTTGTTTTCGTAGACGAGACTGTCGACCACCGAGCAGCTGAGCGTGTATTCCGGACGGCGGACGGCAGGGACATAGACGGGGAGACGGCATTCGGCCAGCACGATCTGTCGGCCCAGGCCTCCGCTCCCCTGCACCTGGAAAATCAATGTATCCCAGGCTCCGACGCTTCGGTCATGGGCGCGCACGGTCCATTTCTCAATGCGGCGGTCGCCGATCTGCATCGTTCCCGCCGCACGGGGATTGCTGCCGACGGGCTCGAAGCGCGGCGGACCGACGAAAATGATCTGGCAGTCCTCCGCATACGTTTCCCCGATGTTCTCGGCGACGGTAGTGACGATGAAGGGATTCGGATCGTACTCATACGTCGACTCGTCGAATTCCAGGGAGTCGTCCGGCGTCGTGCACAGCAGGCTGAACTCTGGCATGCGCACACGCTGTACCCACACCGGCCATTCGCACCACGCGGGATTCGTGTCATCGCCCTGTATGTTGACGCGCACGGTGTCATAGCCGTCCGTCTGACGCGGATGGATTTTCACACGGAATATGCCGCTGGCATTTTCGGTCGGCAGCAGCACGTCGGAAAGCTGGCGACTGGCCGGCGGCACGATGGTGAAGCGTGTATCCTGCAGAAGCTGGGCCCGCACGTCTCTGGTCTGACCGCTGCCGACATTGTGTGCGGTAACCTGGATGTCGAATTCCTCCGGTTCATAGTACTGCTCGCGGAAATAAATGGTATCCACGGCAGAAATCTCACAGGTCAGCGCCGACGAGAGTGCGGGATCCACGATGATGCGTCGCCAGCAGGCCTGGTTGACGTGATTGTCTGAGATGATGGAAAAATAGATGGGAATGGAGTCGAGGTCTTCGATTTCTTTAACCTGCAGCGTCCATTGCGCGGTGCCGAATTCTCCAGGCCGGATGATGCGTGGAGTGACTTCCTGGTTATCACCCAGGGGGGCGATCAGGGTCACCACGTCCGGATCGGTCACGAGTACGGCACGGACGTTATACGCCTCCTTTGTGCCTGTATTGTTGACTGTCACCGAG
>JAVVFP010000546.1:0-2463 GCA_032250495.1 Bacteroidota bacterium
ATCGTGACCACATCCGTTGCGGGCAACCTGAAACCGCGGCTGATCAATTTCGAATTCGTCAGCGGCGACGACATGTTTGCGCTCACCGCACCCGCCCTGGGCGACACGGTGAAAACCGGCGACCAGTTCTACTTCCGTTTCACGCCGACTTCGGGCGGCGCGAATAGTGGCGTATACCGCATGACATACGGCAATCCCGCCTGTCCCCAGACCACGCTGATCACGCTCAGCGGCACGGCGTTCGACGCATCGCTCACGCTCAGCAACGACGTGATCGATTTCGGCGACGTCTGCGTCGACAATTTCAAGGATATCACAATCACGGTCACGAATAGCGGCACGAGCGGCGCAACGATTTCACTGCGCCAATTCCTCAGCGGGAAGAACCGTTTCCCCAACCAGCACCCCGGCCCCTTCGGTCCGGTTCCCGCGGGACAGAGCAGGCAGTACACCGTGCGTTTCGCACCTGGATCGAATGACACCGGACTCGTCGATGCGCAGTACCAGCTCATACTCGCACCCTGTGCGGACACATTGCTTCTCACGCTGCGGGGACGCGGGGTCAAGCCCGCGGTCTCCTTCATTCCTTCCTCGGTGCTCGCGATCGGTCCGACTCCTTCCGGCGTCACCATCGATGAGCCGGTGCAGCTCGTCAACAGCGGCAACACACCGATGACCGTCAACGCCATCACACTCAATCCCCCGCATCCGCGGCTGACTCTTGTCAACGTGCCGGCCCTGCCCTTCGTGCTGCCGCAGGGACAGAGCCGCGCGGTGACCGTGCGCTTCACACCAGACCGCACCGAAAATATCACCGCCTCGCTGTGCGTGCACTGGACCGACCCCTGCGCCGACAGCAGTTGTCTCGCCGTGGGCGCCACGAGCGGCGACGCGCCCACCATCGTGGTCGACACGGTGCGCGACATGGGCCTGCAGCGCTGCGCCGGTGGAATCCTCGACACGCTCATGGTCTACAACCCGGGGAAAGGCGTACTGAACCTGCGCAGCATGACGCTCAGCGGCACGGACGCCGCCGACTTCACGCTTCGCGCGCCTTCGCTCCCCGTCAGCGTTTCCACCGGTGATTCCGTGGCCGTGGTCATCGCATACCGCGCCCAGACCAACGGCATGAGCAACGCGAAACTGGCCATCGCGCACAACGATCCGAAGACGAACTTCCTCACCGTTGTGGCACTCACCGCCGAGCGCAGCGTCGTGGAGTTTTTCGTCGAGGGCGATACCATTACGCCCTATGTCTCCTGCGCCCGCATCGGCAAAAGCCGCTCGCTGCGCCTGCGCAACGGCGGGGGCGGCGATCTCGAGGTGCAGGATATCAGCGTCGTCGAGGGTGGTGCCGTATTCCATGTGGCAAGCACGCCCCTGCCCGTGCTGCTCAGGGGAGGGGAGGACATGAGCTTCGAAGTGAATTTCACCCCGAGCGCCAAGGGAGTGTTCTCGGGCAAAATCCTGATCACGGTGGGACCCTGCGGCGACACCTACCTGCTGTCCTTGACCGGAGAGGGCAACATCACCGAACTGACCTTTTCGCCGACGCCGCTGGACTTCGGTGGGGTGACCATCGGCAATACCGACACGCGCACCGTGCGTCTGACAAACCAGGGCAGCGGTACGATGACCATAACCGCCGCGTGGATGGATCCGGCCCTGCCGGAATTCACGGTGCTGGGACCGACCAGTTTCCCCATCGACATCGGTCCCGGAAATACGCAGGACGTGCTCATCGAATTCGCACCCGCCTCGGTGCAAACCATCTCTGCAGGACTCTGCGTCGCGGTGCAGGCGCCCTGTCCCGACACCCTGTGTGTGGACGTTCGCGGACGCGGCGCATCCACAGGCGTGGGTGTCACGCGCACGCGACTGGAATTCCAGCTCGATCCCTGCACCGGCAGCGAAGTCTGCGACTCCCTCGCGGTGATCAATAACGGCGGCCAGGCGGTCAGCATCACCGCCGTTCGTGTCGAACCACCGATCGGTTTCCGCGTCACGCTCCCGGGAACACTCCCCCTGCCGCTGCCGGCCAGCGGGAGCGTGCCCATTGACGTCTGCGCATCCGGCGATTTCACGGGCAGCCGCATCGGCAACCTCGTCATCGAAACCACAGACAGCAACACACCGCTGCTGCGCGTCCCGCTTACCGCGCGGCGCGACTCCTCGGGCTTCACCCTCTCCGAGAGCAGCATCGACTTCGGCAATATCGCACCCTGCGAGATCGGTGTCTCGCGTCTCGTGACCGTTACGAACACCGGCACGCTTTCCGCCTTCATCGATACCATCCCGGGTACCGAAGCCTTCCTGATCACCACAAGTCTGCCCGTGGCCCTGCAGCCGGGACGGCTCACCCAGGTACGCGTCACCTTCGCTCCTCCGGCGCCGGGCGTGTACGCGGACACCCTGTTCCTTACCACTTCGCGCTGCGGTGAACGCGTTCCCATCCTGCTGCAC
>JAVVFP010000547.1:0-2462 GCA_032250495.1 Bacteroidota bacterium
GGAAATAAAGTACGTCTCCCCCACGCTGTTGTCCGCTTCGGCGGCGAGCACCATGCCGCGCACGAGGTCGTGGGCATGCAGCAGGCTGAGGCGTTTTTCATCGTAACCGATCATGGAATTCAGGCGTCGCGCGATGGCCTGGAAGTATATGAAGATCTCCGTGTCGCGGGGACCGTACATTGCCGGGGGACGCACGATAGTCCATGGAAGAGCATCCCCGACCGCGCGCACGGCCTTTTCGGCCGCGATCTTGCTCTCCCCGTACGTGGTGATCGGAAGCGCTTCGTCCTCTTCGCGAACCGGACGTTCGAGGCTTCGTGAGGGCCCCGCCGCTGTCTGACTGCTCACGTAAAGAAAGCGACGCAACCCCGGGGCGAATTGCTTCGCCGCACGGAGCATGTTTTCGGTCGCGGTGACATTCCCTTCGAAATATCCCGCACGGTCACGGGCCTTGACCACTCCCGCGATATGATAGATATAATCGGCGTCACGCACGAAGTCTTCGAGCGTATCCGCATCGCGAATGTCACCCCGTACGAGCTGCACGTCCTTCCCCTCCAGCCAGCGGAGGTTGCTGCTCGCGCGCACCAGGGCACGGACTTCATGTCCCGCGGCCAGCATGCGATCCGCGAGATGGGATCCGATAAACCCCGTCGCCCCGGTAATTGCAATATTCATGGTCCTTTCTCCGTTTCGAGTATCGAGATGATCCGCCCTGCGGCGGGATGCGGCCCTGCCACCGTCGCTGCTACTGCCTGCTGATGCGCGCCCAGGTGTCCCGCAGCGTCACCGTACGGTTGAATACCGGCGTGCCGGGAGTGCTGTACTTCGAATCCACGGTGAAATACCCTTTGCGCTCGAACTGGAAATGCGTCCCCGGCGTCGCCTCACCCAGCGACGGTTCCACCTTCGCCTTCACGACAGTGAACGACTCCGGATTGATATTGTCCAGCCAGGTCCTGCCCTCCTCCACATCGTCCGGGTCTTCGGGGGCGAAAAGCTGCTCGTAAAGCCGGACCTCCGCATCCACCGCGTGTCGTGCCGAAACCCAGTGCAGGGTCCCCTTGACGCGGCGGTTCGCCTCCGGCATGCCGCTGCGCGTCATCGGATCGTATGTGCAGTGGAGTTCGACGATGTTGCCGGCTTCGTCCTTGACCACATCTTCGCACTTGATGATGTAGCCGTAGCGGAGCCGCACTTCGCGGCCCGGTGCGAGGCGGAAGAACTTCCGCGGGGGATCCTCCATGAAATCCTCACGCTCGATGTAAAGCTCGCGCGAAAACGGCACCGCACGCGTCCCTGCCAGGGCGTCCTCCGGATTGTTGACGGCCTCCATCTCTTCGACGAGATCCTCGGGGTAGTTTGTCAGCACCACTTTGAGCGGATCGAGCACGCCCATGACGCGGAGCGCGTGGGCGTTGAGATCCTCGCGCACACAGTGTTCGAGCAGGGCGACTTCCACGGTGCTGTTCTTCTTCGCCACACCGACGCGATCGGCGAAGTCCCGTATCGAGGCCGGCGTGTAGCCACGTCTGCGCAGACCCGAAATGGTCGGCATGCGCGGATCGTCCCAGCCGTCGACGATGCCGTCCCTGACCAGCTGGAGCAGCTTGCGCTTGCTCATGACCGTATACGTGATATTGAGCCGTGCGAATTCGATCTGCTGGGGGTGATGGATCCCGAGCTGGTCGATGTACCAGTCGTAAAGCGGCCTGTGATCCTCGAACTCCAGCGTGCATATCGAATGCGTGATACCTTCCACGCTGTCGGATTGGCCGTGCGCCCAGTCATACATCGGATAAATGCACCAGGCGTCTCCGGTGCGGTGATGATGGGCGTGAAGGATACGGTACATCACCGGATCCCGCATGTTCAGGTTCGGTGACGCCATGTCGATCTTCGCCCGCAGCGTGTGGGAGCCGTCCGGGAATTCGCCCCTGCGCATGCGCTCGAACAGGTCCAGGTTCTCTTCGACGCCCCTGCTGCGGAATGGACTCTCCCTGCCGGCCTCGGTCAGCGTACCGCGGTACTCCCGGATCTGTTCGCCGCTCAGCTCACAGACATAGGCCTTCCCGTCCTTTATCAGCCGCAGCGCGTATTCGTACAGGGTCTCGAAATAATCCGAGGCGTAGTACTCGCGATCGTCCCAGTCGAAGCCCAGCCAGCGAATATCCGCCTTGATCGAATCCACGTACTCGACATCCTCCCTGGTCGGATTCGTGTCGTCGAAGCGCAGGTTGCAGAGTCCGCCGAATTCTTTCGCAATACCGAAATTCAGGCAGATGGACTTTGCATGCCCGATGTGAAGGTAGCCGTTGGGCTCCGGGGGAAAGCGCGTGTGCACCTTTGAATCATAGTTACCCTGTTCAATGTCCCGCTCTATTATTTCATGTATGAAATTTGATGCGCTTTCCGCGGATTTTTTTTCTTCCATTATCAATCTCCTAAATATTTCTGACAAT
>JAVVFP010000550.1:0-2455 GCA_032250495.1 Bacteroidota bacterium
CCTCGAGCACCTTCGCCGCGTCATCCCCCGAGATGTTCAGAAATCCCTTCTGCATCGCTTCGTCGAATTTCATGCGTTCTCCTTCGTCAGTTCGATGATTATCTGCTACGCTGCGGCTGCAGCGAAGGGAAATATACGCATTCCATCGGAACAGCACGCCCTATTCCTTCGCGAAGGAGTATTCCGTATTTTTCCGTGTTGTACCGGTTCCCCGGCGGAGCAGCGGCACGTGGACGATCACGCCACAGGCAGGCCTGCCCGACGGCGCCGCTTCCATCACATGTCCGTCACCAGCACACGTCCCGATGCCACAACCCCCTTCCGACCGTTCCCATGTGCATATCCGTCCTTTGCGCCACGAAGACGCCGATGCCTTTCTCGCGCTCATCGACGCGCTGGCCGATTACGAGAAGCTCGCGCGTCCCGATGCCGACGCGCGCACACGGCTGATACGCGACGCTTTCGCTAACGCCCCGCGCTATGAGGCCTTTCTCGCGTCAGTGGACGGCAGGGACGTGGGCTATGCCATCATTTACGAAACCTATTCCAGCTTCCTGGCCCTTCCGACGCTGTACCTCGAGGATATTTTCGTCCTGCCCGATGCGCGCAGCAACAGGGTGGGACTCGCGCTCTTCCTGCACGTGGCCGGACTGGCGCGCGCTCGCGGTTGCGGACGCATGGACTGGACAGTACTGAACTGGAATACGCTGGCACAGGATTTCTACGACAAACTCGGCGCACGGCATCTCGAGGAATGGCAACTCTTCCGCCTCGATGCCGCGTCGCTGAAGGAACTTCCGGCTTCCGGCGCCACGACCACGGACTGAAACGACTGCTTCCCTTTTTATATCGAGGATACGTATGATCCGCACCCTCCGCTCACTCGTCCTGATCCTGCTTCTGCTCACCACCGCGACCGGCGCGCTTCAGGCACAGGAGAAAAAACCCGTCACGCTGCGGGACGTTTTCGGCAATCCCGCCTTCTTCGCGCCGCGCCTCGCCAACCTGCAGTGGATGGAAGACGGCAGGCATTACAGCTATTTGAAACTCAACCGCGAGGACCGCAGCTTCACCATCATGAAAGTCGACGCGGTGAACGACGAAGAGTCGCCGCTGCTCGATCCGGCCACGCTCCTTCCCCCGGGCGCGGAAGAACCCGTGACCTTCCAGGAATACCGCTGGCAGGAAAACAGCAACTTCCTCGTCCTGACCCTCGAGGAGCGCGGCATCTGGCGCCGCTCCACCATCGGCACGTACGCGGTGTATGACCTCGCGGCGCAGAAGCTGATCAGCATGCCGGAATACGAGGAAGGCGTCATGAACGTGAAAGTGTCCCCCGACGGTAAATGGGTGGGCTACGTGCATAAGGACAACATCTACATCATGAAGCTCGCCGACGGCGATGTGCGGCAGCTGACCAGCGACGCGCGCGAGCACGTGTACAATGGACGCTTCGGCTGGGTGTACGAGGAAGAATTCAGCATCGTCGACGGATGGGAATGGTCCCCCGACAGCAAGCGCATCGCCTTCTGGCAGGAGGACGAAACCGAAGTACCCGAATTCACCATGACCAACTGGATGCCGCTGTACCAGGAAATGATCAGCATTCGCTATCCGAAGCCGGGCGAGAAGAATCCGGTGGAGAAAATCGGCGTCATCGACCTGGCCGACGGCAGCCGCCGCTGGATGGATATCGGCGGGGAGACAGACCAGTACATTCCGCGCATCCGATGGACCCGGGACCCGGAGACGCTGTGCATCTATCGCCTCAACCGCCTGCAGAACCATCTCGAACTGCTCTTCGCCGACGTGACCGACGGGTCGAGCCGCGTAGTGATCGAAGACCGCTCCGAAACGGGCTGGATCAGCGTGGACGACTACTCCTTCCTCCGCTTCCTCGACGGACGCCGCTTCCTCTGGGCCTCGGAACGCAGCGGCTACAACCACCTGTACCTCTATGACTACGACGGGAACCTCCTGCGCGAGGTCACCGAAGGCGAATGGGAGGTGACGGACGTGCTTGGCGTGACGCCGGATGAGTCCATGGTCTATTTCATCGGCACCGAGGCCTCGCCCATTCAGCGCAACCTCTACCGCGCCGGGATAGAAGAGGACGATTTCGACCGCCTCACCGACGACGACGGCTGGCACGCCATCAACCTCTCGCCCACCTGCGCGCTGTACGTCGACAGCTGGTCGAGCGTCACCGCGCCCACGCGCCGCGTGCTCTGCGACGGCGACGGCGATGAAATCCGCACCCTCGGCGCCGTCGATCCCACCGTCTACGCCGAATACCACTGGAGCGAGAAGGAATTGTTCACAGTCACCACAGACGACGGACTCGAGCTGTTCTGCAGCATGATGAAACCGGCGAATTTCGACGAGAACAAAAAGTACCCCGTGTTCTTCGATGTGTATGGCGGACCGGGCACCGCGGCCGTGCGCAACGCCTGGC